>CAMLRJ010000652.1 GCA_946482345.1 uncultured Cellvibrio sp. | reverse complement strand
TTTAAATTTTAAATAAAATTATCATTTATACCCTTACTGTATAATATAAATCACGTGCATGATTTGTGTTTTGCACAGTAATAAAAAAGGCGGCACTTGTGTCGCCTTTTTTATTACTGTCAATAGATTGAACCTGTAAAAACCATAAAGGTCTCAGAAAAAATCAACCATCCAAGGATTCGTCATGCAACTTAAATCGTTGATCTTTTTTGCTTGTCTGCTAACGCCATTTGCTTTTGCAGCCAATGCTGAAACTGAAGCAATTCTGGATCAAGCCGATCGCGACTGTAAAACCGCGCAAACAGCTTCCATGTTTAAAGGGCTTAAATTAGCCAAGTCCTGCATCAAAACTTACGAAACTATTTATGAGCAGGACTCGAGTAACAGACGCGCATTGGTATCCGCTATTTATTACCACTTGCAGGCACCCGGGGTTGCAGGTGGATCGGAAGATAAAGCCAAAGGTTATTTGCAAGATCTTGCAAAACACAACGCGGAACAAAGTCAGGTAATTTGGCTTGAATATTTGCTTAATCATGAGCGACAAAAAGAAGCTGTGCAAATTGCCAATCAACTTGAAACAGGAAAGATTAAATATCTGGCTACACACTACTTTCTGGCACGCACTTATCGCGGGGAAAAACAATACGATAAATCTCTGGCACATTTGCAAACGCTACAAACAAAAGCAACCACTATTAATAAAACCAAACAAGATGACTGGTACCTGACAGATTCAAATTTACAAATAGGCGAAACTTATCTTCTACTTAAAAAAGATCCCCAACTGGCGATAGATAAACTTCTGATCTATCAGAATGAAATGAAAAATCCGCGAGACAAACATTATTTTTGGGGGTTATGGAGTTTGGCAAAAGCCTATAAAACAGCGAATAAAATGCAGGAATATCAGCAGCTGGTAAAACAAATCAAAAAACTGGATTATAAAAAAGATAAAAAATTTAAACGAGACTTTGAATCAGGAATTAAGCGCTAGCTGCTTGACCTAATCGTCTTCCTCGTCTTCCGCGATAATCATATTGCCGCCCGCATCTTTTGCGCGTTGCATGAGCTTCACTGCTTTTGACACTTGCTGATCAAGACTGCCAGCCATTTTACTGGCGATACCTGCACTGAATGTAAAGTATAAGGATTCACCATTAATCAAGACACACTCAGATGCAAACAATTGTTTAACCTTACTAATCAAGGCCAAAGCCTTTTCATTATCCAGACCGGACATTAATAAATAAAAATCATCAGCATCTGCCCTTGCCAATAAAAATCGACCGAGCATTGTCTGCAATGAAATAGCAATTTGTTTTAATGCTTGATCACCCCAATCATTACCATACTGCAGATTGACACGACTGAATTGATCAATATTAATAACCGCGACACTAAGATGATTTTGTTTTTCAACTGCATGTTTATATTGCTCACGTCCCAAGTTAAAAAACTGCACACGATGATAAAGGCCGGTTAAATGGTCATGACATGCATTAAATTCTATTTTCTCTATCAGCTCCAAAAATTCAATGTTATGCGTAATACGACAATAAAACTCTTCAGGGTGAAAAGGTTTCCGCAAAAAATCGTTGGCGCCATGCTTGATAAATTTTGCAGACAGTGCTTCGCTGCTGTCACCGGAAACGCCTATCATAATCAAATCTGTTTTTTCGTATTTGTAACGTAGATTACGCACCAACTCGAAGCCATCCATTTTGGGCATGTTGTAATCGGTGATTAATAATTTAATATCCGGATTTTCCAGCATAACCCGGATTGCATCCACACCATCTTCCGCTTGCACAACCTGATACATGTGGCGTTTGAATAAATTAACTACCTGCTTACGTGACATATCGGAATCATCAACCACCAACACTTTTATGGATTGGTTTTTTTCCAAACGCTGAATCATATTCACTGCTTTGGCGTAAGCATAGCGCCCTTCTTTAGTCAGATAATCCACTATGCCTTTATTGAATAATTGTTCACGTCTTTTTTCGTCATAAGAGCCAGTCAGTACAATGGTGGGAATTTTTTTACTTAATGTAAAATCCACTACTTCACCATCAACAGCATCAGGTAAATTCAAGTCAACCAGCGCCGCAAAAAAATCGTCCTGATGTTGATCACTCAACTCCCGTGCCTGTGCAAGATTGGCGGCATAAACTGTTTCATAGCCATCCAGTGACTGCATCAAATGACGCAGCACTTTCATAACCATTTCGCTGTCTTCAACTATCAGGATTTTTTTCATTGATCAGACCCAAGCTATTTCATTTGAGTTTAGTCAAGAAATACAAAAACGCAGGGAAATACGACAATTTCACCGGGGAAAAGCAGATTATTTAAGATCAGATTGACGATTGTGCTCTTTGACCGACTCATAGACAGCGGCCAGCAAAATAATCACTCCACCGATCAAGGTAGTTAAAGTGGGAATGGTATGCAGAAATGCGACATCATAAATCACACCAAAAACCGGTTGGATGC
>CAMLRJ010000651.1 GCA_946482345.1 uncultured Cellvibrio sp. | reverse complement strand
TATTTTGGTTTGGGCGAATTATTTAAAGTATCAGATGAAGATAATCCGGATTTACTCAAGGAGGCGGCAATTGTTTTGGATAGTGCAAAATTATTGATGAATGAATCTTTTCGAATAGGGATTCTTCAAAATGAAATTCAAGCGAATTCATTATTAAAAAATGCAGATGCAGTTCTGTTACAAAAATATCAACTTGCTGCAGTCAGTGATTCAGATTGGATTGAAACAGGATATGGTCGTTTTGTTTTGGAAATGTTGCGCATGCGAAATATAAGTCTGACACTTAATGATGGGGAAGTTGAAGGCGATATTATTCGTTACAAAAATGGCGTGCAATATACGGGCGTTGTTAAAAATGGAATGCCTGATGGAGTGGGAAAATTATTGTTTGAAGGCAATGAATTGAAAGGTGTTTTTTCTGCTGGAAAGTTTTTGGATAAAGGTGAATTAATTACTGCCAATGGCTACCATTACAAAGGGCAATTTAGTGATGGAGCCATTACGGGTGAAGGTGAATTGATCTGGCCCGCAAATGAAATAATTACTCGAGAAGTTGGCAGCTTTTTAATGGGACAGGAACATGGCGCGCAAGAGATTGTCATGTCAAATGGAGATGTCGTAAAGGGCAATTTAAAAATGGGTTTATACCACGGCAATATTAATATCGTTAAAAAAGATGGAACAAAACTGCAGCGTGAATATTATCTGGGTCATATGCGCTATAAATTGAATGAATCTTTGGTTTACGCAGGAGCATGGAACGAAAATTATCTGCCACATGGAAAAGGTCTTTGCTACCACATTGATTTGAACGCTATTCGCCCCTGTAAATATGAAAATGGCCAGTTGAAAAATGAAGTTAAAGTTCAGTCAGATTTAACCTTGGCTCATTAGCCTCACTCGGCTAAAATACCCGAGTTATTTAGTCAGGTACTACAGTTAATCGAGGTGTGTTATGGATACGTTAGAAACTATCAAGCAACAAATCAGTGAAAACCCTGTCATTCTTTATATGAAAGGTTCGCCCAGTGCGCCGCAATGTGGTTTCTCCATGCGGGCGTCGCAAGCAGTGATGGCTTGTGGTCAGCGTTTTGCGTTTGTTGACATATTGGCCAATCCGGATATTCGCAGTGAGTTACCCAAGTTTGCCAATTGGCCTACATTCCCCCAGCTGTGGGTTAAAGGTGAGTTGATTGGTGGCTGCGATATTGTCACTGAAATGCACGAGAAAGGTGAATTAAAACCTTTGATTGATGCGGCTGTGCAGGCCCAGGCTTGATAGTGATTAACTGAATAGACCCAACCGGGTCTATTTTTTTAGTGGCTGATAAAGTTTCGAATCGCGATAACCATCAACACCAATCCGCTCAATCCTCCAACTATGCAGAGTATCAATCCTATTAGTGCCTTGCGTTGATTCAATTGTTTATTGCTGTTTCGTTCCATTGAATGCGCTTCCCATGCCAGTTCTTTGGAGCGGATCAGTTTTTCCCGGAGCTTGGCCAGTTGTTCCAGCTCATGTTGAATTTGCACTTTCTCATCGGCAAGCTGGCTTTCCGATAAGGTTTTGGATCTGCGAATAACACGCGCATCCAGTTCGGCGACCTTGCTATCCAACAAACTGCTTAATTGTTTTATCTGCATAGAATTTCCTGAAGAACCTGTCCCTGTTAAGGGCTGAATCACTTTTGATTCCCGGCGTGTAAACCACATTCTTTTTTGGTCGCTTCTTCCCACCACCAGCGACCCTCACGCTCATGCTGACCAGGGCCGACCGGCTTGGTGCAGGGTTCGCAACCTATGGAAATATAGCCCTTATCGTGCAGTTCATTGTAGGGTACTGCACAAATTCGCAGATAATCCCACACTTCCTGTGACGACCAGTTAGCCAAAGGGTTAAATTTGGTCAATTTTTCATTGGGGCGAGCGAACAAGCTGTCGTTCTGGATAACCGGGATTTCCGCGCGGGTAGGGCTTTGGTCTTTGCGTTGACCCGTAATCCAGGCATCCAGAGTGAGTAGTTTTTTACGCAAAGGTTCGATCTTGCGAATGCCGCAACATTCTTTGTGGTCATCTTCATAAAAACTGAACAATCCTTTTTCCGCGACCAGTTTTGAGACGGCATCAGCATCCGGTGACAGTACATCAATGCGAATTCCATAATGCTTGCGCACTTTTTCAATAAACCGGTAAGTTTCCGGGTGCAATCTGCCTGTGTCCAAACAAAAAACCGGAATGTCGCGGCGAAAGTTAATCGCCATTTCAATCAGTGCGACATCCTCTGCACCACTGAATGAAATTGCAATTTTATCGAATTGGTTAATAGCGTATTTGAGAATCTGTTGAGGGGTTTGTGTTTGCAATTCTTTTTCTATATCAAGCAGATTAATAAGTGTCGTTGACATGTGTAAATTCACCAATCAGGTTTGGAGGATGTACGGCAGGATAGCAGAATTGCCATGCAAGCCGAAGCTGTGGATTGGACTTATAGCCATAAAACAGGTA
>CAMLRJ010000650.1 GCA_946482345.1 uncultured Cellvibrio sp. | reverse complement strand
ATCCAATTCCTGCCGCATGGATTCTGTTGCTTCTGCTAATTCTGCCAATTCACGCTCATGGATTTTCGGTAGGGCCGGACGCTCACCACTTCGCACTTTTTGTACGTAAGAGGATAATTGCCTGATGGATCTTGTTAACCAATAAGTCAGCACAGCACCAACCCCCAGCGCTATTAACAAAATCAAACTGCCCTCAGTAAATAACTGCTGATGTGCAAATTCGATAAAAGGCTGACTACTGGATGTCGGTTGAAAAACTGTTAAAACACCGATGAGTTGATTGTGTTTCAAAATCGGAGCGGCAACATACATCACGCTGGTTAAATCATTGTTGGCTTCTACACGAGTGGTACGCGCACCGTATTCCCCTTTTAATGTATGCGACACATCCAACCAACGCGAATAATCTTTTCCTATTTCTTGTTGATCGCTATGAAATAACACTTTGCCCTTAATATCTGTAATGTAGAGGCCAAGATCCGGATACTGTTTTTTCATCTCCCATATGGAGGCATTCATATTCCGCAATTGATAATGTTCAAACACCTGATTAAAAAATTGTGGGTTCAATTGATCATCATGATTTTTACTTGCCAATATTTCCGCCAACAAATTGGCTGTGTCCAACATCGCATTTTCGGCCGATTGACGAATGATGGGATGTAATTGTTGAGTCGCATTACTGAAAAAAGTGAAAAGCCCTATGCCAACCAACAGGAAATAAACCAAAAATAATTTCAAGCTTAGTTTCAATTCAATTTGCCTTTTTCATGTTTATTTGAGACTGATGCTATAACCCAGTCCACGGTGAGTTTTGATGGGATCATCCTGATTATTCACTTCACGTAACTTTGCGCGCAAACTTTTAATATGGGTATCCACGGCACGCTCAAAACTGGATTCAGGCTCATCCCAGACTTTATCCATCAGTTGCGATCGGCTGAAGATTCGTTCGGGATAAGCCAGCAAGCTGGCGAGAATTTTTAATTCATATCGCGTAAGACTAATTACTTGACCGCAATACACCAATCTCGCCTTATCTTCTTCCAGTTGAAATTTTTCTTGTTGGGATTTTTGACTTTCCGCGAATACAATTTCGGTTGTTTTTATATTTTCAGACTGCTTGATTCGTTTAAGTATAGTTTTAACGCGAGCACTGATTTCCCGAGGACTAAAAGGTTTTACCACATAATCATCGCCGCCAATTTCCAATCCGATAATTCTATCCACCTCTTCTTTTCGTGCCGTTAAAAATAAAATCGGCAGATTGGCGTAATGATTTTTTCCAGATCGAATTTTTTTACAAAACTCAAATCCATTTTGATCAGGAAGGCCGACATCCAAAATAATAAAATCAATTTTTTCTTGTGCCAATATTATTTCTGCGTCTTTGACCAGCGATTTCCAGGTTACTTGAAAACCCTCTGTTTCCAATACATAAATTAAGGTATCGGCTATAGCTGCTTCGTCTTCTACAATCAGCACATGTGTTTTCATAAACTTGTTATTGATCACTTTGTTATGGATAGCTTGTTATAAATAGTTTTGTCGTTAATCACAAATCATTTTCCAGCAGCGTAGCACGCACCAGATAACGCAAAGAACCACCCGGATTCAGTGCGTGAAAGGGATAGCAAGTAATCAAGGTTAATTCCGCAGTGTGATGCTGAATGTCCAATTTTTGATGATCGCTGTCAACAATTTCCATTGATGAAACCTTGTAGTGATACATTTTTCCAGAATGATTCTGCAATTGAATAATATCACCCGGTTGTACCGCTTCCATAAACTGAAAATGCGTGTCCCTGTGCGCAGCAATAATGGTATTACCTTTTTGTCCCGGTGCGGCACTTTGATTTAACCAACCCGGACCAAACGCCAGTGCCTGACCACTTAATGAATCCAACACATAAAATTTTTCGCCATCGGGTGTGATTAAGGCTGCTATTGGCCAGGTATCTGCCCAGCTCCAGGGTTTTGTGTTGTCACCCGTTTTCAGAGTCTGATGCCAGGCATTGGCAATCAATAATTGTGCAACGACAGCCTTGCCACTGATCCAATAAGATTTCCCCAAACATAAGAGTGCTGCAACCAGCAGTAAACGGGAAACCCATCGACTGCTGATCATCAGCCCTATTTTGTTTGCACCGAAATTCACAGGAATATAACTGATCATCGACGAGCCTTTGTGTATTTAATCCAGAAAAAAATCATCAACAATATCAGCCCCATCAATCTCAATAATTCAACACCGGCTGCCGTTTGTGGGTAGTTAACAGTTTGTGAGTTTTGACTGTTATTCATGGCAGAACCTTTAGGCAACAAATTAGCAATCTGCTCTTGTTTAACTGGATCTACAGGATCGCGTTGAATAACCCCTTCAACCGCAACAAAACTGGTATAACGACTCACTAATTGATGTTGCAATGCAATCTGAGTAATTTCCCGTTCCAATTCAGCGGCATTATTTTCACGCAACACTTTTCCCATCAAAGATTCAATTTTG
>CAMLRJ010000649.1 GCA_946482345.1 uncultured Cellvibrio sp. | reverse complement strand
CACCGCAGCCCGCAGGCGGCAACACCCCAGCTACTTCAGACAAGTGCGTCTCCTTCATAATAAAATCTAGGACGACGCTCCGCTCTTCCAACCTACGCAAAACCATTTTTCGTCAAAAATTCCAAAGTAATTCCACTGGATGATTCAGCTGCTTTTTCACCGAGCATTAATCGTTCGAGATAACGCGCCAGGACATCCACTTCCAGATTCACTTTTGTACCGACTTGATATGAATCCATAATTGTCCATTGCAAAGTGTGCGGAACAATATTCAATTCAAATTCAGCGCCGTCAATTTTATTCACCGTCAGACTGGTACCATCGACTGTGATTGAACCTTTGTGCGCAATATATTTTGCGAGTTCTTTCGGCGCACGAATGCAAAAACGTTCAGAGCGTGCATCAGGATAACGTGCAACAACTTCACCGACTCCATCAACATGTCCACTCACAATATGCCCACCTAAACGTGTTTGCGGTGTGAGTGCTTTTTCAAGATTGACTGGCTGCCCGATTTTCCATAATGGCAGCGTGGTGTTGTCGAGAGTCTCGCGTGACACATCAACCCAATAACCATCGCCGGGTAATTCAACAACTGTTAAACATACACCGTTAGTGGCAATTGAATCGCCTAATTTCACATCAGATAAATTTAAATTGCCAGTGTGAATACGTAAACGCAAATCACCATTTTTTGGTTGAAGTGAAACAACTCTTCCGACGGATTCTATGATGCCTGTGAACATATTTTTCTCGTGTTAAAAACCTTACCCCCTCCCAACCTCCCCCTTGGCAGGGGGAGGAGCCTGATTCCCTACTTTTTGCGAAGTGCAATTTGTCCCCTCCCCTGCCAAGGGGAGGGTTAGGGTGGGGTAAGGATCTTTGCAATTATTTTCCAATCCTTCCCCACCGCCCTAACATCCACAATTTGCAAATCCACCGCAGAACTTAATTCATTCAACGGCAAATCAAATAAAGGTCGCGCTAAATTTCCCATTAATTTGGGAGCCATATAAACAATCAATTCATCAATTAATCCCGCTGACAAAAAACTGCCAGCGAGTGTTGCGCCGGATTCAATTAACACATCATTAATTTGTCTTTCAGCCAACAAACGAATTAATTTTTGCAGATCAATTTTGTTTTCTGCATCTGGCAAAGAAATAACTTCAACCCAATCAGGATATTGTTTTGTTGATTCACTTAATGCATGCACCAATAAAATAGGTGATTGGATTCGAAAAAAATTCTGATCTGGATTAACACGCTGACGTGAATCTAACAGCACACGCAAAGGTGGTAGCGCAGTTATGTCTTTTGCATTTTCAAGATGCAATTCCGATTCACGCAAAGACAAACTAGCGTTATCCAAAATAATAGTATCCGCACCGGAAATAATGGCGCCGCTTTGTGCACGCAATCGTTGTACATCGGAACGTGCAGCAGCGCTGGTGATCCATTGGCTTTTTCCATCCGCCATTGCAGTGCGACCGTCCAAACTCATCGCCAGCTTGCAACGCACATAGGGTAATTTTTTTTCCATGCGTTTGATAAAACCGGAATTTAATTCACGTGCTGAAGACTCCAGCACAGGGCCTGTTACGTCAATTCCTGCATCACGTAAAATTTTTAAGCCGCGCCCGGCAACAAGAGGATTAGGATCTTGCATGGCATACACCACACGTGCAATTCCCGCTGTAACTAATGCATTGGCACAAGGGCCTGTTTTACCGGTATGACTGCAAGGTTCGAGCGTAACATAAGCGGTTGCGTTTCGGGATTTATCACCAGCGTCACGCAACGCGTTTACTTCCGCGTGCGCATCACCGGCGCGATAATGCCAACCTTCGGCAATTAATTGATTATCTTTGACAATTACACAACCCACACGCGGATTGGGTTTTGTGGTGTAAAAACCACGCTCTGCCAAACGCAAGGCTTGCGACATCCAATAGTGATCATTCACAGAATTATTCATTGATTAGTTTGTATCTTCATTGGAGTGTTCAAGTCGATCAATTTCCTGACGAAATTCACTTAAATCTTTAAAACGACGATACACAGACGCAAAACGCACGTAAGCCACTTCATCCAATTGCTTTAATTGTTCCATAACTTTTTCACCCACCACCACCGATTTCACTTCGCGCTCACCAGTGGCCTGCAAAAAATGTTTGATGTGATTGAGCGCAGATTCAATCGCTTCAATACTCACCGGACGTTTTTCCAACGCACGCAATAATCCGGCACGCAATTTATTTTCATCGAAAGGCTCGCGAGTGCCATTCTTTTTGATGATGCGCGGCATCAACAATTCAGCGATTTCAAAGGTGGTAAAACGTTCCTTACACGACAAACATTCCCGACGACGACGAACCTGATCACCTTCCGCAACCAATCGCGAATCAATTACTTTAGTATCTTCAGCGCTACAAAATGGACAGTGCATGGAATTGGCCTTATGAAAAAGAATGGTGGAATGATAGCGGGTTTTTCACCCTCACCCTAG
>CAMLRJ010000648.1 GCA_946482345.1 uncultured Cellvibrio sp. | reverse complement strand
ATAACCTGGTTCGGTCGATTGCAAACGTTTGATGACTTCTGCAAATCCAAGATCGCCAATTACAGTTTCACTCATACCTTTAACAACCAATTCAACTTGCGATGGTGTTAACAAGGCAACATTGTTTTCATCGGCAATATTGAGCAGTGCCACTTTTAATTGATCGCTATTCAATACGTGCTGTAAAACGCGATTATAAATTCGACCGAACGCATCCAAACGCGCGTAACCATACTCAACGCCGGAGTGGTTAATCTGATTGTAGTGTTGAATTGTTTTGGTCCAGCTTTCCAGATCTTTTTTGATTTCCGCTTCATCATCGTAATCATTGTCCCGCTCTATGACTTTTTTGCTGAACCGGGAGAATTTTTCAGGATTACCCAGTGTTGCATGCATGCTGCTGGCCATAGCTTCCAGAAATCCAACCATATCCGCCATCGCAGGGCCGCCATCGATGCGAATCGCTTTACCCAAATAATTAATTTGGGCTGTGTGGCAAGCTGCGCAGGTGTAGCCGACATAATCACGATCCTGATATTCATCAAGCACAAACCCAACAGGCAGTGCGTCTTCATTGAAGAAGGTTTTCTTTTGCGGTAAATAACGGTATTTGTCGATATTCAACGGATCGAGAAAAGATTTTTCAGAATCCGATTGTTCCAATGCCAGAAAAAAATCATAAGGCAGAAGTGCCGACCCCTGGGTCGTGTTGTAAAACCATAAACTATCAGACTCGCTCCAGCCTTGATCCAGATAAACAGGTGTAATGAATCCTTCATTAAATTCACCGTTTTCAATACTGATTGCGCCGCGATCAGGGTCGCGATCCGCTTGTTGGTATATTTTCCCGGCAGCCAACGTAATTAACATGGCGATCACTGCCCAGAGAAGTATCCATGCACCAATAACTAACCAACGTTTTATTTTTTGCAATGTGAAAAATGCCATCAGCAGACTCCTTTAACAGAATGATTATTGTGAGCAGGCAACACCTGTTCAAGATAGCTGCTTGCAAGGGGAATGCCTAGTGAACCTTTGAAAAGAAACTTGTGAAATATTCACATGGCGCAATAATTTACAAGACTGCGCAACAATTATCATGTGTCACCAGGGCTTTTTCGTTATCTTGCCTTCAATAATTTTGGAGGCGACATGGCCAATTATCAGAAGCGTCTATTGCAATTGCTGGATTATCTGGATGCCAATCTGGATCAACCCTTAACAACCGAAACATTAAGTCAAATCAGTTGTTTGTCGCGATTTCATTTTCATCGACAGTTCGTTGCAGTATTTGGTTTGAATATTGGCAGTTATATTCGTCTATTGAAATTTAAACAGGCTGCCTATTTGCTTGCGTATCGTGAAACGCGTGTATTGGATATTGGATTAGGTTTGGGGTATGAATCCAGCGAAGCTTTTTCGCGTGCATTCAAACAGTTTTGCCAACAGTCACCCAGCGATTTTCGTTTCAATCCCAATTGGAAATTTTTAAAAGAACAAGAAGATTATTTAATTCAAATCAGGAACGCCGCTATGCACAATACAAGATCAAGTTCTGTTGAATATCCGGTAGAAGTTGTTGAATTGCCAGAGTTGTCATTAGCCGTTTTGGAACACAAGGGTGACCCACACTTATTGGGTCAAACAATCCGGCAATTTATTAATTGGCGTAAAGAAAATCATCTGCCTCCTGATAAATATCGCACATTTAATCTTCTGTATAACGATCCTGATATTACACCTTGCGAAGAATATCGTTTTGGCTTGGCTGTTGAGTATCATGATTCATTACCTTCATCCTCCAACCTTATAGAGGAAAAAATTCCAGCGGGAACCTATGCCATGCTTCGCTATCAAGGGTCCGATTCCGGTCTGGCTGATGCGGTAAATTATTTGTATCGCGACTGGTTGGCCAATACTGATTTTGAGCTGCGAGATTTTCCACCATTTATTGAACGCATTTTGTTTTATCCCGATGTGCCGGAAACACAGCAAATGATGCATATCTATCTACCTTTACGACCGCAGATCTTGTAACTCTTCGCGCTTGCGATTAGTGTGTGCGGCAGCTGTTAATTGTCATCTCATTGGAGTGTATTTATGAAAAAATTGTCTGTTATTTTTTGTCTGGGATTAGCACTGGGCGGCTGTAATTTCGTCAAGGTTACTGAAAACGGAAGCAGCGTTGCTGTATCTAATGCCTCCGCTGTTGGTGGATGCTCCAAAGTCAGCACCCTCACCGTTAAAACCCGTGGCAATTATGTCGGCACCATGAAACGCAACCCGGAAACCCTGGCCAAAGAATTAACCAACATGGCTCGTAATGACGCGGTGGATGCTGGCGGTGACACAGTAGTCCCGGTCAGTCAGCCTGTTGATGGGAAGCAGAGTTTTGATGTTTATAAGTGCGGAAATTGATTCCGGTTTCGGTCAGTAAAAATAAAAAACCCGGGTTTTAGACCGGGTTTTTTATTTTTGAATTTCGATACTTCTTAATTCTCAATTCTTAACTT
>CAMLRJ010000647.1 GCA_946482345.1 uncultured Cellvibrio sp. | reverse complement strand
TTTAATACATTTAAAGAGGAAGAGGTGAAGAAGGGTTGGGCTTTGGCGAGTTAATTCAGAGTAGGGTGGGCAATTTGCCCACCTGAAAGGTATTTAGGTTGTACAAGATTTTTATAAACAAAATATGAATAAATCGTCTATGTACGCCGTTTTTTTCACATAAACGGGGCCATATTGACCAGCGAAGTTTTCAATTCCGCCCTCCATATAAAAACGCGCAAATACTTTTCTGCTTGTAAGTGCATAAAAATTTGTGGTTACTGTAGGTAAGACAGATTTTGGGTTATCCGGCCAAAATCTGCCTCTAGAAACATTTACGATCGGACTTAAATTGGTATACGAAGCTGAGTCTCTCACATAAAAAATCCCAGCTGATCCTGTGTGTGTAATCTGAGCTGTGCAAAAAGTTACAAAGGGTATTGATACTGTTCTTCCTGCGCTAGACCAAGCTCCTTTGTCTGCCCATATTCGTACAAACATATTGTCATAGGTGTTGGTATAACGATCTGCGCCGGCGATATCAGTTTTAAAGTTATAATAGCGAGACCATGAGGAAGAATCGCTATCAACATCGGAATAAAAACTCCAGGCTGAAACATAATTGCTTAAAATACACATGCTCATGGAAGCACAAACAATCCAAAATTTACTTATTTTTTTCATAGCCTATTCCTCATCAATTATTGGTATTTCAGTGTAATAATCATTTTCATTCCAACTGGTAGATATATCTGCTGGAAGAGGTAAGGATTTACCTTTAGTCGTTAAATAATCAACAACTATATTGGCATTATTTCTAATGTACTCAGATACATCAAATTGCATAGGTGTCACCAATTCCAATTCATCTATATTGGCGGAAAAACTAAGTGCCGTTAGAGCAGCAATTCTGATTCTCTCATCTGAATCGGATAAATACGGCTTAATATAGGGAATGGCCAACTTTGATTCAACCGATCCCAACATTAATAAGATATTGGTTTTTTGCTGCGTTCCACTTTTTGTAAGTTTTGGTTCTATATTCGATAAATAATTTACGAGCACACTATCGTCACCACGAAAACTCAGTATGCGAGCCAAGCGGCCTCTTATATTGTCGCTGCTTGTATTTTTATAGATATTATGAATGACTTCATTGCTAAAATGGGTTTCATTACGAGCTAATTTCAATGCGCCTAAAATAATCATACCCTCTATATCAGGTTGGGATTCTAGGAGAAGGAGAGCTTTATGTATTTCAAGTACTGCCATTTCTGGATCAAGAAATGCCAGCACTTGAATTCCGTAAAGTCTTGCCTCAACATTGGTTGAATTAATAGCTAGTAGCGCGTTGCTGATGGCTCTTTTTCTTTTTTCGTCTGCAGACTCATGCAGTGTCAGGGCTGAATTGACTTTATTAATATTCTCAGGTTTTGCGACATTACTGTTGAATCGATTTTTTTTCTCATCGGAAATATTTTTTATAGATATTGATTCTTTTGCACCAGAAACAATGTCTTGTGGGTTGGATAAGAAAAAAGCTGATATAACAATTAATAAAATCGCTGCAATAGAAAAAGCTATTTTATTGTGTAACTTCATCAACAAAAAACCTTAAAGATTAGTTAGTGTTAACCATAAATAAAGATAACGACATTGAAAGATATGATTTTTATATCTTGTTGCTTTATTATTTTTATTTAATTTTTAAGTTCATCAAGAACATTATCTCATCGTAACAAATACGCTTGAGGTAGAAAATACATAAGGCTACAAAAATAATAATAATTAAAAAATATATATTATTTCGAATTGCTATTTTCTAACTGCCTTTAATAGCTATTCGGAATTTATATTTTACTTCGAAGTAATCGTCCTGTGTTGACGGATGTAATATTCTGAACGGTAAAGTGCGCCAGCTTACAAAATCCCATGCCCCAACTCATCCAATTCCTTTTTAACCCCTTTCCATTCCGGCATTACCTGATCCAATAAAAGATAAAACTTTTGGCTGTGATTCATTTCGGCTAGATGGCAAAGCTCGTGCAGAATTACGTAGTCGATGCAGACGAGTGGGGTTTTGATTAGTTGGGTGTTGAGACGGATTCTGCCGGACGAGGAGCAGCTGCCCCAGTGCGATTTCATCGTTCGGATGCTGAGAGTTGGTTGCTTGGTGACCCAATAAGTTTTTGTTCGCAGTAGAGTAATTCTTGCATCAAAAATCGATTTGGCTTCAGCTTTGTACCAAGCGTCCAAAAGTGATTGAATTTTATCGGCTTCAATATTTTTGCTGTGAATCTCGATTGTGCTGTCAGTTAATGTCACTTTATTTTGTGATGATTTAATAATCCTGATTGGATAATCAATTCCCAAATAAGGATGCAATTCGCCATCACAAAACTGTTTGGGTGTTTGTAACGGGATTTGTTCGGAAATTTTTTTGAGTTGTTCTTGAATCCAGTCCAATCTTTCCCGAACGGCTTCTATGACGGCTTTGTTGGAGACATATTTGGGTGCAGAGGCAACTACCTGTAGATCCCGATTAAT
>CAMLRJ010000646.1 GCA_946482345.1 uncultured Cellvibrio sp. | reverse complement strand
TTCGATCTGTCAGCACAGGCGGTTCGGGTTTGGCGTTACGCATGGCACGTAATACCTCTCCTGAAACGATGAATGCGCTAACAACTAATCCGGTGTAAATAAACATCACAAAGCTGTAGTCAACTGTGTAATTCCAGGGGCGGGCTATACCAAGATAACAAGCAAACAACCATGAGGTAGATGAAAGTGCACCCGTCATCATTACCAGGATTTGCTGCAATGTTGGTACACCTAACACACCATTATTTACAACCCGTGGCAGGCTAAAATAATGAAGCGCAATACCATTAAGAGAGAGTATGGAAACCACAGTAAATTTGGCCCAAAGTTTCTGGTTCATTAGATACTGTTGAGGGTTTTCTATGTGGCCGATCAGAACCAGAGCAAGTCCGGATATCCATAGAACAACAAGGGCTACGAAGATAATATTGGCTGATTTCATCAGGTTTTTGCTGGCACTTGCCGAGAGCGCTCTGCCCTTGGTTTTCATTAGTTCCAGATCCTGAATCAAAAGAATGCCGATAGCTACGCAAGCAGCCAAAAGGTGTGAATAAACAATTAGAGTTTTTAACATAAATTGCATGCTCTCTATTGTGAGTTGTTATTATTTGCTAAAATTGTTAGCCCTACCAAAATAACATCTAATTATCATGTAGAAAAAACAGCCGAAAAAATTACTTGGTTTTGTTAAAACACGCGAATTCAATGATCACTTTCTGTCTTATTTACATGCTTTTTATATTTTTGGCGCCCTAATTATGGTCTTGGCGCAGCTTTAGTCTACAAAAACACCAACTTTGAAAGAGTTCAATTCTTATATTTATAGTACTATGGTATTTCAAATTGATAGCGCGATCAATTCACAAATCTGAATTAAATTTAGGTTTTGTTATAGCTAAATGTACCTATGGATGCTTTAAGAAGTATTCAGTACTTTAGCTATTGAACAAATTGTGTCTGATAAAAACTATCAGACATTGATTTAAAACACTATTTTGTAAGTTTTTATTCTAATTATTTGTGACATCAAGAAGCTGACAGCAAAAACTCCATCAGCGCATTCTGTGCGTGCATTCTGTTTTCAGCTTCTTCCCACACAACTGAATCTGGAGTGTCGAGTACGTCAGCGCTGACTTCTTTACCGCGGTAAGCGGGTAAGCAGTGCATAAAGAGTGCGTCAGGTTTGGCGAGGCTCATTAATTCTTTAGTGACTTGATAGCCGCTGAAAATTTTCTCGCGTTGTTTTTTCTCGTCTTCCTGTCCCATGGAGGCCCAGGTGTCTGTTACAACCAAATCAGCATTGGTGACTGCTTTTTTTGGATCGTTGCTGATTTTGACGCGCTTTTTGTAAGGTGTGACATAAATGTCTTCAGGTTCAAAACCTTTTGGTGTGGCGATACGGATTTCAAAATCACAAAGTTCGGCCGCTTGAATATAGGTGTTGCACATATTATTGCCATCACCGACCCAGGCAACGGTTTTACCTGCGAGTGAGCCGCGGTGTTCAACATAGGTTTGAATGTCGGCGAGTAATTGGCAGGGATGATATTCGTCCGTTAAACCATTAATGACGGGCACACGTGAGTACTCTGCAAAACGTTGCACAGTCGTGTGAGCATAGGTTCGGATCATCACCATATCGACCATACTGGCAATGCATCGTGCGGCATCTTCAATCGGTTCGCCCCGACCGAGTTGTGAATCTTTTGTTGATAAAAAAATCGCATGGCCGCCTAATTTGGCAACACCTGATTCAAATGAAACACGTGTGCGCGTAGAATTTTTTTCGAAAATCATCGCCAGAACTTTATCTTTTAAGAGTTCGGGCGCTTTACCTGCACGTAGCAGTGCTTTTAATTCAATCGCGCGTTGGATGATTGCGTTTAATTCAGTTTTGTTGACATCGTTCAATGTTAAAAAATGTCTCGGTGCCTTTGCGGGAACCATAATTGCTACTCTTTTAATCAAATTAATTTGAATGCTAATTTATTAAGTAGATACGGGAATTGTCTCTACGAAATTACATTCAATTTTTAAAACTCGTTAACCAGTTTTACAACTTTGCTAACCAATTCATCAACTTCGGTATCGTTCATGACAAATGTGGGCAGCAAACGAATGGTATTCATTGCTGTCACATTAATTAAAATGCCGTTGTCGCGGCCCTTTTGAACTAGGTCAGCACAAGGTGCATTTAATTCGATGCCGATCATTAAGCCTTTGCCGCGAATTTCAACAACTTTATTATTGCCGGCCAATGCTTTTTTGAAATCGTTCAGAATTTTTTCGCCAAGATTTTTTACGTTTTTAATCAGTGTTGGTGTTAATTGACTAATTACTGCAATACCTGCGCTGCACGCAATTGGATTGCCACCAAATGTTGTGCCGTGATTTCCAGGTTGAAAAATGTCTGCCGCTTTTCCTCGAGCAAGACAGGCGCCGATCGGCATGCCGTTGCCCAAACCTTTTGCGGTGGTGACAACATCCGGCAAAATGCCGTTGTGTTGATACGCAAAATAAGTTCCGGTTCTTCCGTTGCCA
>CAMLRJ010000645.1 GCA_946482345.1 uncultured Cellvibrio sp. | reverse complement strand
GCATGCTAAGTGTCAGTCGCAGTCGTTATTACGAGTGGCTGGGACAGCAACAGGATAAGCCTGATCCGGAACGGCAGAGGCTTGAAACCTGCATGCGCGCATTGTTTGTTGAATCCAACAGCAGCATGGGCAGCAGACGCATGGCGCGGCGATTACAGGCCCAAGGTTTTGCGGCGGGGCGGTATCGGGTACGTCGACTGATGCAAAAGCTGGGGCTGGTGGTTAAACAGAAGCGCAAGTTTCGCATTACCACCAACAGCAATCATAAATTGCCGGTAGCCGAGAATATACTTGATCGGCAGTTTAATCCGGCCACACCGAATCAAGCCTGGGCGGCGGACATTACTTATATTTGGACAGCGGAAGGATGGCTGTACCTGGCGGTGGTGATTGATCTGTATTCGCGGCGGGTTGTTGGCTGGTCAATGGATAAACGGCAAACGAAATCGTTGGTGATCCGTGCGCTGATGATGGCGGTGAATATGCGCAAGCCATCGGCGGGACTCATCCACCACTCGGATCGTGGTTCGCAATATGCGAGCCTGAAGTATCAGACTTCATTGAAGCAGTACGGTATTGTGTGTTCCATGAGCCGCAAGGGAAATTGTTGGGACAATGCTGTTGTGGAGCGCTTCTTTAGCAGTCTGAAGCGGGAGTGGATCAGGGATAATTTATATCGCCATCGAGAAGATGCGATTCGGGATGTGCGAGCTTATATTGTGACCTGGTATAACTCGCGAAGACCGCATTCAACTTTGGGCTACAAAAGCCCAATTGAATTTGAAAAGTGTGCTTAACTTTTTGTCCGGTTTTTGTTGACCACTACAAAAGCCATTTTAAAGAAGATGATGAGATTGAGGCATTAATCGCCGATTTTGATGAATTAAGTAATAGCTTTGGTAAACCTACCAAGAAGGGTGTGCATGGATCCAGTGCAATAGCTAAAGCTTTAAAGGGGGGAAATAAAGTAGTCAATATCCCAGAAGGTCTTGAGATATATCAAAATTTTATACAAGGAAAGGATAACGTCAAATGGGTTAAATGGCAGCTAGAGGGTGCACAATTTGTAGAAGAATCTGACAATTGCCCTTACTGCGTTAGCGATGTAAAAGACGTTAAAGATACGATAAAACGCGTAGGAGAAATTTATGATCCAAAATCGATCGACAACTTAAATAAGCTTGTACAAATATTTCAACGCCTTAACAATTACTTTTCAGACCAGACAAAAGAAATAATAAATGAATTTGTTTCGAGTGTTGAAGGGTACACAGAGGAGCAGGCTGGGTATCTTCTTGAGGTAAAAGATCAAATTGATAGGCTTAATAATATGTTTAAGCACCTTAAAAATATTGGATTTTCTACTTTCAAAGATGTCGATAAAGTAATAGATGAGTTACGCAAATACACAATAGATAAAAATCTATATTTACACCTTCAATCAGAAGACACGCTATCAAAGATCGCAAAAGTAAATTCATCAATAGAGGGGCTAATTGAAAAAGCAGGTCACCTTCAGGGAAGAATTGCCATTCAAAAGAGATATATTGAGAGAGTGGTGAAAGAAAATAAAGATGCTATTAACTCTTTCCTTAAGAATGCTGGCTATAGATACACCGTCGATCTTATTGAGGATAACTTAGGCAAACATAAACTGAAGCTCACTCATGCGGATCTTGTGTCCGGCGAGGTACCTAGCGTTAGAAATGTGCTTAGCTACGGTGAAAGAAATGCTTTTGCTTTAGTGTTGTTCATGTTTGATGCAATCAAGACTGCACCTGACTTAATTATCTTGGATGACCCTATTTCCTCTTTCGACAAGAATAAGAAATACGCAATTGTGGAGATGCTTTTTAGAAAGGAGAGATCCTTTAGAGGGAAAACAGTATTATTACTTAGTCATGATTTTGATCCAATTGTTGATATGCTCTATCACCATACAGACAGATTTGAAAAGCCCTGCGCATCGTTCCTACAAAATGACAATGGTCAGCTGACGGAAATAGATATCAACAAAGAAGATATCATGACGTTTGTTGATGTTAACTCTTCAAATATTACAAGTGACACCAACTTGGTAGCGAAGCTTGTCTATCTACGTAGAACGTATGAAATACTTAACTCAAAGGGTATGGCATATCAGCTGGTATCAAACACACTCCATAAAAGATCAATCCCTTTAATTTTTGAGGGGGGTGCATCTCGTGAGATGACTGCAGCCGAAATACAAGAGGCTGTAACCGAGATCCAGCAACACGTTCAAAATTTCGAGTATTCAAGCTTCTTACAATTAATATTTGACACGTCCGCAATGGTCGAACTCTATAAATCGTGCAGCAATAATTATGAAAAGCTACATATATACAGAATTATATCGGAGGAAAATGCTGGTGCCGGTCACGCGGAAGTGGTGCTGAAGTTTATTAATCAAGCCTTTCATATTGAAAATGACTACATCTATCAGTTAAACCCAGCAAAATATCAAACAGTACCCCAGTTCGTTATCGACGAATGTGATCAGTACATTGCATCACTGCAATA
>CAMLRJ010000644.1 GCA_946482345.1 uncultured Cellvibrio sp. | reverse complement strand
TGCCTGAACAGAGGCATTTTTAACTCGCCATTTTCCATGGCCTGGGTTGTGGCAAAAGTACGTAATAGACCAATGACCAACGACGCTAACGGACACCCTTACAAAGATTCCCCATACTACAAACGCCGATCAAATACAGTATTACTGCAAGTAGAAGCTGGTGGTACCGCCAAGTAGACTCAAGACACTGGTAGAACTTATCTGAGAGATACTTGGCTTCGATATTTACAGTAGGCGGATGTTTAAATACAAACTTTGATGTTAGCTGCCACCACACGTCAAGGAAGTAACCCCGCTTGTGGGAGAAAAAGTCATGACATTCTGCCTTACGTTGCGCCCAATCCCTTATGTCATGAATTCTTATGATTCCGTGTGGCCCCGACATGCCCACAAGAACACCTATATAAATCAGCAGCTTTTCCAAAAGCGAGTGGCACTCATAGGTTCGGTGAATCATCATACGATGCATTCCCGCGCTATGACCTATAAGGAGTGAAAAGTAAGTTAAAACCAAGAACAAAATAAACGCGTCAATACTGAAAGTAAGCGGAGCAAAAACTACCGCAGCACTGATCATTCCTAGATTCCATACAAGTTTAGGCGGGTCATATACAACACAACCTTCGACCGGGCTTGCTCCTCGGTCATCAACTCTTAGAACTGGTTCCATCATTGTTCTATGCTCATTCAGTTAACGCCTTGCTCACCGGAAAATTTGGAGCGCAGCGAGTAATTTTCCGAGTGTAGCAACTTGTTAAGCGGCTCTTGAAAAAGACCAAAATCAAAAATCATCTCTTAATGTGACTTCTCCTTCAATTTTCTCAACAAAGGTTGCTACACAGTGACGTAGCTTGGATAGCTTATCTGGTGTGATTTCCACATGACTACCTTCCTTTGTTTTCCCGCCTCTATGGACTATGTCATGACGAATTACAATGTATTCCATTAGTTGCTCAATTTCTGGCCTTTCGATACCCAACGAACTCGAAAAAAGCGGCATAACCCTGTCAAGACGATGCCATACAGTTTTCTGTATGTATTGCTCAACCTGATCTCTTAGCACTTCAAGACGATTAAAAATGGTTGATAGCGATAATTTCTCTTTTTTAAATTCGGAGCAATTTGAAACGAATCTTTTAAAAACACCCTCATCGGATTTAACCAAATATGACATAGTATCTGATAAATATGTTTCTAAAGCAGCAATCAGATGTGAATAGAGCAGTTGGCGTAGCAGTATTTTATTTTCAGAATCTAGAGCCGCCGTATTTAATGAATCAATTTCTGACAAACGTTGGAGAAATTGTTGGTAAGGTGATTCTTCCGATTCAACTTCAAAAGAAAAGTATTCATCGTAATCAGGCTCAGTATGTATTGGGGCCCATTCGTATATCCCATCCGACTCTACATCATCAATTACAGCACGCACTATCTCATCATCAAATAAATCCCCGAACCTGCCATACAACTCATCCTCTGCTTCGTAAGGGCCTCCATGAATATAGAGGTATCCTCCTTCGCGCCCACTGTATGGTGTATCATTCGCTGGGTCACAGAAACGACTCAGGAACCATTGCCGCATTGCCTCATGACGCAAGTCAGGCGGCGCCGATGAAAGCCATTCATTATTAGGTTCGAAGCCTGACCTTGTATTAACGCCCGCCTCTTCCGGCAAATCCGGATAACAATCTTCAAGGTGATCGTTATGGCCCATCGTTAACCTCGGTAAATTTATTTATGCTTCAGCCTGGAAAAATGCGAAGCTATTTAACGCCCGCGTAATAGCCGCGAGCTTGCGAGCGTCATAATTGACGTGATTGTTATATCCATGGTGACTTTTCAATTCTTCTTAGCAGCATAGAAGCTAAACTTAGGTGATCGAGACATTCTGTGGGGGTTTCCTTCATATTTGGCTCATGACCTCTAGGATTTCTAATCGCCATCACGCTGCCTGAAAATATGAATTTATACCCTTCCTGCTCATCATTTTCGCTCGTGGTACTGAGAGCTGTTAGCTTAATGAGAGGAGACTTTTCATTAAACGCCTTCATCATTAGCTTGACGCCTGACTCTGATAACCCAGCCAATTTAGCAACTTTTTTATCTACATACTTATATGCTTCAAAAGTAGCCTGTGCATAATGAGCATCATCAAATAGCTTCTGAGTTAATGATGTGATGTCTGGGTGCATATTTCTTTCGTCAAAAGGGTGAACACCAGCTGATTCTTCTTGAGGTGCAGCGCTAGTAAACTCAAAAGCGCGACGGGTGATAGATTCAAAGCGCTTAAACGAATCAGTCATTCAAGAGATTCTCCTTAATACTCTTAAAAATATTATCGTAAGTCTCTTTCGAACCGTCAGCGGGCAAATTTATCTCGACTCTTACGCTAAGACCAAAGTCTCTATTTGATCCGTTGTTTCCTGTCTTCTGAGTCTGAGAAGAAGGGATTTCTGATTTTGTCGCGTTCTGTTTCTTAGAATTGGGGTTGGCAGATGTATTTTTTTGAGAATCCTTTTTATTTTTAGACTTTGATCCGCGAG
>CAMLRJ010000643.1 GCA_946482345.1 uncultured Cellvibrio sp. | reverse complement strand
ACAAAGTGCGGCCATTTTTTTGGAAAGTTCGTCAGAATTTTTACCTTCGCCCACATTGAAGCGAACATTTTCCAACAAAACCAAATCGCCTTTCATCTCAAAACCATCAACCCAGTTTTTAACCAGAGGAACGTCACGGCCTAATTTTTCGCTGAGGTATTTTGCAACAGGAGCCAATGAAGATTCCTCATCATAAACACCTTCGTCAGGACGACCCAAATGCGACATTACCATCACTTTTGCTCCCTTCGATAAAGCTTCTTTTATGGTCGGGATAGAAGCATCAATACGCACTGCGCTGGTGATACGGCCATTTTCCAAAGGTACGTTCAAGTCCTGGCGAATTAATACACGTTTGCCAGAAAGGTTCTGGTCTTTCATCAGTTTTACGGTCATGGGGTGTCTCCTGAAAAGCCGGAATGGGGAAGTTTTGAGGCTGGCAAGTTTACCTGAGGCAAGGCTGAAAAACTAATTTGCCGGGCGAAATGGGGAATATTTTGCGCTATTATTCTCTGGCCTTAGATAAATACAACAACCAAGGTCAACCCAGATGCAAGAACATATCTTTAACATTCATGACATGGTTTTATTTATGACTGTCGCTGAATGTTTTTTATTGGTAATTTTTCAAACTATTCTCCCCGTCAAAAATCGATTGGCTAATTATCTCTTGGCCATGTTGTTGATCTCCATTGCAATTGCCTCCGCTTGCGTGCTGGTATTGTGGAATGATGATGTCGGTTTATTCCCATTATTTGACGAAACGCTTTTGCCTTTCTTTTTGGTGATTGCGCAATTATCAAAAGGGCCGCTGCTACTTTTTTATGTCATCGCACTGACACAAGATGCGTTTGCTCTTGCCAAACGACATCTGCTGCATTTGATTCCGATTGTAATCGCCTTGCTTTGGTTGGCTATTTTTCAAATCAATAGTTCGGATTTGCGTTTTCGCGATTTGAATGATGTAGACAGGGAAATTGCCAATGCTGTCTGGCATTTTATTAAAGTCATGCCGTTTTTTTATGGATTAGCAGCGGTGTACAGAGTCAGGCTTTATCGAATCGGCTTACACCATCAATACTCCAACTTTTCATCCATAGAACCCAGTTGGCTCACTATTCTTGGGTTAGGATTTTTGCTTTGCTGGAGCTTTTCGATTTTGGTACATGTTATTGCCAACACCATTGCGTCAGCACAAGTATCTGACTGGTTTGGTATCGCCGAAAATTATTTGATCTTTATTTTAATTAACGCATTATTTATTAATAGTGTTGTGCATACGCATAAATTGCTTACCACCAAACCCGAGTTGATCAAAGATAAAACCATCGAAAAAATAACCGACTCTGCCATTCAGAAAGTGCAGGAAGGCATGGAAGTGCAAAAACTTTTTCTCAAGCAAAATTTAAATATTGAAGAATTTTCCAAACGCATCAGCTTGCCCGTGAAAGAAGTCAGTGCCGTTATCAATAAACACTACAACACCAACTTTTTTGAATTTATGAATAGCTACAGGGTTGCAGAAGCAAAACGTTTATTAAGCGATACCGATAAAACCGTGATGGATGTTTTATTGGACGCAGGCTTTAACAGCAAATCCGCTTTCCATCGGTTCTTTAGTCGTTTAGTCGGTATGTCGCCTACGGAATATCGTAAACAGCATTCTGGAAAAGAAGATAAAAAATAAAAAAAGCCGCAGATTGAGCTGCGGCTTTTTTATCCCTGTTGTTTTTATTATTCCATGCTAATCCGGATGTTATCGAATGATACATCCATTGCGCTCCCCTGAGGTTCTATCACAAACAAATTCAGAATTTGTTGAATATTGGCTTTGTCCGCTTGTGAGGTGTAGTGGTTGCCATCGCTGATTAAATCGGCCACGCGAATAGAGTAGCTGTGCCAATTGGTGTCAGCTGGATCAATCTGCACATCGCTGGCGTTAGGCCAACCGCTATCCATTTTTATCAACAAATAAGCACCGGTGCCGTGACTGGAAATTTTGTAATCGAATTCCAATTTTGCATTGGCCCAATCACTCATATCACGCGCGCCTGCGGTGATATTGAAAAATGCATTGCCCTGCCCGGTTGCGGTTTTTACCACACGGAAAATATTACCGCGATCCGTTTCTGCAACTGACGAGGTGCTCACCAAGCCATCGGGGTTGTAACTTTGAATTTGCAATTCCGCGTTGGGTGCATCGTCAAATATGCTGTAGTTGGAAGGTACCACCAAACGAATATTGTCGAAGGACACATCCATTGCTGCGGTAGGCTCAATGACAAATAAATTGGCGATAGTGGCAAGATTCGCTGAGCCAGACGCAACAGAATTTCCATTGTCGATTAAATCAGAAACCGCAATGCGAATTTCTTTCCACTCGCCATTGTTGGCAACCGGCACAGTGAAATCACTGACGTTAGGCCAACCGGAATCCATTTTAACTAACAAATTGGCGCCGCTCGCTTTTGAATTGACTTTAACATCAAACACCAATTCACCTTCGTCCGCCCAGTGACTTAAATCCTGTATGCCTGCAACAATATT
>CAMLRJ010000642.1 GCA_946482345.1 uncultured Cellvibrio sp. | reverse complement strand
CATCGCACTTGTTTCTTTCACAACCGCGAAGTTTTATTAGTACAGGGAGGATTTTGGGGCATGGAGTAAGTGCTAGTTTCGCATGCAGTGTTTTTTTACTCCAATTTACTAATTGGTGAAAGGCAAAAGCAGTATCTTCTGCTTTTAACAGTGCAAGTTTGTATTTGTCGGGGCTCCTATTAAGTATCACAGATGCCGCAACATGCATTATCAGGTATTGGTGTAGTTTAGGTGGAGAAATGGACTGCACAGCAGTTTCGAAGAGATTCTTGGATTTTAGCTCTTCTAAATATGCAGGTTCTCCTATGGTAATAGCATAATTAAATTCCTGCGCAAGATCTCTTATAAATGAACTATTGGGTGTTGCAGCCATAAACCAATTTTCGATAACCGGCGATGTTTGCTGAGTGGTAAATTTTTCAATATAGAACCCTACATATTCATAGCTTCCTTTCTGGAATGTTTTATTCAGCCACTCCATTGTTTGGGTAAGAATAATGGAGGCATCTATCCATAAGCCGCCGTAGATTTTTAAGAGCTCAAGCCTTAACCAGTCTGCTTGTCTGAAGGGAGGAAGATTTTCAAAATTGGTGGGTAAGTTTTCTTTCTTTACCCAGTTGAAAATAGTGTTCTTATTCAAATAGCGTATTTCATACTCCGGAGCCATTATTTCCCAATTTTGAGAGCACTTTTTTACAAAATCGGGCATAGTATTTTCATGCCAGTAAGACCAAATAATGAGTGGAATTTTTTCTGATGTGATTTCTATTGGGGGAGATAAGGTGTTGATTGTGAGTAGTTTTGGGTCAGTGATAGGGGTTAGTTTTATTAGCGTATAGTATTTATTAAGTAAATAAATACTAGCGCATATTATTAATGCGGCAACAAAGAATATAAATGTGTGTGTGCTGGAACTAAATTCGCTCATGTGTTTTCGTATATTTTTTTGCTACGTTTAGAATGAAAATATTTTGCATGACTTAGTTCCTGACTAAATTTATTTGTCCGTTGTTGACTTAACGATTCCATTTAATGTCCAATATCGTCCTGTTTTTTTGACTTCATTACGAATAGCGTAGTTTTTTTTCCATGTTTCCGGGTTGTCATAAGCGCGAGGATGATCCAGATGTAGGCAGTTTACACTGTAACGAACTTGTTTTCCCTTTAATCCCCAATTTAATAATCGCTCACCCAATTCACGATCAAGCCCGCCGTATTGCATGTCTTCGTTAAATCCATTGCAAGCGATAATATCTTTTGTCCAGGTTGAGCTATTCATGCCATTCCAGGTAGCTTTTGTGGGAGTAAGAAAATTTAAACATTGCTTAATAAAATTATTGTTGATGAGCTTCCATAGTTTGTGACTGGCAGGTTGCCCTTTTTGTTTTAACCATTTCATGTCAAAAATAATTCCTGTGGTAATATCGTGATCTGAAATAGCCTGAGATACAGGTGTTGTTAATTTGACATAACCACCTGAAAGAAAATAACCGGGCGCTGCTAATGCTTTATGTTTTCGAATAAACCCAGGCTCTGGAATGCAATCACCATCGGTAAAAATTAAATAATCACAAGTAGTTTGACTAATAGTTTTATTTAAAATCTGACATTTTTGAAAGCCATCATCCGGGTGCCAAATATGCTGAATCTGCAATTTACCACGAGTGACAAAATGTTCAATCACATCTCTCGTGGGCTGTTTTGACCCATCATCTGCAATCAGCACTTGAAAATTTATATCATCTTGCGCTTCGTATCCCATCAGGGTTTTATACAACCACTCCGGTTGGTTGTAAGTCGTAATGACAACACCTATTGATTTTGGTTGCATAATAAAACTCTCAGTAATCAGATAATTTTTTCATCAACAAGAGCCACACATTCTCTGCTTCAATTCGAGCCAAACAAGGTGGGCAATCGGTTGATTTTTCCGGCAACAATTTACATTGTCGTTTGTGACACGGCATACAATCCAGCGGATTATCCAGTTGTAGGTTGTGTGTGTGTTCACCAATTAATCCGACTTTTACAGGAGATGTCGGGCCATAAAGTGCGATGGTGGGAATTTCCAGTGCGCCTGCAAGATGAGAGAAGCCGGTGTCCAAACCGACTACCGCGGTTGCGGCTACCAATTTTTCAGCAACTGCGGTGATGCTCATTCGTTCGCAAGGGCGTGTTGCACCGGTACATACCTGGATGATGTCGTCGGCCAGTGCTTTTTCGTTTTCGCTGCCCCAAATAATTTCAACCTGAAAACCTGCTGTCAGTGCAATTTTCGTTAATTGTTTCCATTGCTCAGCTGCCCAGAGTTTTGTGTTCCAACTGGTGCCAACAATAAAAATTAATTGATTTGGATTTTTTTTGATAGGAGCGAAATATTTCTGTATACCAAAAGTGAAAGATTCACCCATCCAATATTGGCCGATTTTGCTTAGCAGTTGTCGTGAGCGTTGTACGGCGTGCAAATTTTTATCGACAAAATAACCTTGATGATAAAAAAAACTGACCCAGGATTCACGTGCTGATTTTCTGTCAAAGCCCTGGATGTTA
>CAMLRJ010000641.1 GCA_946482345.1 uncultured Cellvibrio sp. | reverse complement strand
ACATATGGGCATGGAAATAATCTTTTGGATAGAGATCAGCAAAAAGTTCTGTTTGCAATTCAATACTACATTAATGGTAATCCTGTGCACCCGAAAAAGAAGATAAGCTATCCCGCCTCACTTGTTGATATCATACCGACAATGTTAGGGGTGGCTGATCTTCATAAACCTGAAGCTGATTTGGATGGATATGACCTGAGTTCTTTTATTAGCGGTGCAGAAAATTCTTTACCTGTTGAAAGGCCAAGAATTTTGGAGACAGAAATACAACTAAGATCTATAGATTTAGTTAAAAATGGCCATATTGATGAAGCTGCTGTTGCGCAGGAGGCATCTGCTAATTATCGGGTAACCAAAGATGGTCGATTTGAGCTTACTCACGTGGCTGTCACAGATTTCTTGCATCGCAAAAATAGAGCTGTTGAACTAAATGGACATTACTTACATTGGTCATTGCTAAATGGATTTGAATTATTTGATATGAATACATCGGAGTTGAGATTGTTTAACAATGAGAATATTGAAGATCAAAAATTAAAAAGCTATTTTTGCGACGCCTTTAAAAAAGATATAGATAAGGGTTTTTTGAATGTAACATGTAATTGAGTGCAGGCTGGCTTTCTCCTAATTCATAAAATTTTGTTGTTAAGGCCATATAATGAAAACCAGCTAGCAGCCTGTTGAAAAACCCAAATTAAAGTAGAGTGTTCGCATAAATTTAGAGAAAAGAAATTATGCGTGGCGATGAATTAAAACAAGACCATTTATTCAGTTATGTTGATCTTGAATCCAGAATACCGGAAAAGCATCAGATCAGACGCATTAAAAAGGTGGTTGATAAAGCCTTGATTGCAATGAGTGATGATTTTGATGAAATGTATTCACATGAGGGGGTAATCCCCCCAAAACTAACAGCAATGAAAAGTAGAAAAATTAATTCACCTGCTGCAACCGTTGAATGGGCGTGATTCCACCCAAAGCCGTGTTAGGGCGTTGGTGATTATAAAACCATGACCATTGGGTCGCATAATCTTGAACAGCCTCAATGCTGTCAAATATATTTTGATTCAACCACTCATAACGTACCGTTCGATTAAATCTTTCCACGTAGGCGTTTTGTTGCGGTTTGCCTGGCTGAATGTAATTGATTTGAATGCCTTTGTTAAACGCCCATTCAGAAATAAGACCGCTGATATATTCCGGACCGTTATCACAGCGAATCGATAGCGGTGCTCCTCGCCATTCAATACCCAACGACTCACGATTCCAATCATCGATTACATTCAGCAATCGAAAACTGCGCCCATCCACCAATTGATCATGCATAAAATCCATTGACCAACTTTCGTTAATGTCATCAGGTACCGATAGCGGCTCAGGCTTTTCCCTGATTAACCGCTTTTTGGGCTTGATGCGAAGATTTAATTCCAACTCACAGTAAATTCTATAAATGCGTTTGTGATTCCAGATAAACCCTTTTACGTTACGCAAAAAATAAAAACACAAACCAAACTCCCAATGCCGATTGGCTTGCGTCAGTTTGAGCAACCACTCGGCAATATCCTCATTGTCTGATGAGTTTTTTCTGTCGTAACGAAAACAGGCTTCGCTGATACCAACCGCCAGACACGCCACGCGAATACTCACCCCTCGCGTTTTAATTGCTTCTTGTGCAACCTCTTTTAGCCGAGAGGGGCTTACCACTTTTTTTGCAGAGCTTCCTGAACAATTTCGGCTTTCAGGCGCTCTTCGGCATACATCTTTTTGAGCCGCCGGTTTTCTTCTTCCAGCTCACGCAAACGACTCATCAATGATGCATCCATGCCGCCAAATTTAGCTCGCCATTTATAAAATGTGGCATTGCTGATGTTGTGTTCACGACACACTTGCGGCACTGGTGTACCACTTTCTGCCTGTTTGAGGATTGCCATAATCTGGCTGTCACTGAATTTTGAGGTCTTCATAGTAAAATCTCCTGCGTTTAGATTACGAGAAAATTCTACTTTTGACTCCTGTTGTTTTTAGGGGGGATTACCAGGGTTGCCCATCAACTCCGCCAGAACAATTGTTACGGGCGCTGTTGTTGCAAATATTTTTCAGTATTCGCTCAGAGCGTCAGCTCATGGAAAGAATCAATTATGATTTGCTGTTTCGCTGGTTTGTTGGGTTATCGATGGATACTGAAGTATGGAATCACTCCACCTTTTCAAAAAACCGTGATCGGCTGTTAACAAATGGCATTGACGAATTATTTTTTGATGCCATTAAGAAGCAGGCCAAAGCTAAACAATTGATGTCACGGGAACATTTTAGTGTTGATGGTACATTATTGGATGCTTGTGCCTCGATGAAATCATTTCGACCGAAAGATGATGCGAATTCGGATGGTGAAAACTTTCATAATGAGAAGCGCACCAATGAAACACACCAATCGATAACTGACAGTGATTCACGTTTGATTCGCAAAGGAAAAGGCAAAGAAGCGAAGCTATCGCACATGGGACATTTGTTAACGGAGAATCGAAACGGTTTTATTGTGGATACGGAAATAA
>CAMLRJ010000640.1 GCA_946482345.1 uncultured Cellvibrio sp. | reverse complement strand
AAAAAGCAGTTACTGAAAATGGGGTGCAACCCCGATTGGAAGTGGCTGAGCTAAAAAGATTGGGAAGATAATTCATGCAGCAAAAAAACATCGCAACCAGCAAACGCAAAGGCATAGTGCTCGCAGGTGGATCAGGTACACGGTTGTATCCCATCACCAAGGCAATCAGTAAGCAAATTGTCCCTATTTACGATAAGCCTATGATTTACTATCCGCTGACAACATTAATGTTGGCGGGCATTCGTGATATTTTAATTATTTCTACCCCGCGCGATTTACCAACTTACCGTGAGCTGTTAGGTAACGGTAATGAATGGGGGCTAACTATCACTTACGCTGAACAGCCATCGCCCGATGGCCTCGCGCAGGCATTTATTATTGGTGAGGAATTTATTGGCGATGATAATTGTGCATTAGTGTTGGGCGACAATATTTATTACGCGCACGATTTTTCCCAAGTGTTACAGCATGCGAATAACCGCCAAACTGGCGCAACTATTTTTGGTTATCACGTAGATGATGCGCGCGCATATGGCGTAGTGGAATTCGCTGACGATGGCACTGTGTTGTCGATTGAAGAAAAACCGCAAAAACCAAAATCAAAATACGCAGTAACAGGCTTATATTTTTACGATAACCGTGTCATTGATATCGCCAAATCCATCAAGCCATCGGCACGTGGCGAGCTGGAAATTACCGATGTCAATAAGGCTTATTTATCGATGGGTGAATTAACCGTTGAGTTACTAGGGCGCGGAGCTGCCTGGTTGGATACTGGAACTCACGATAACTTACTGGCAGCGAGTCAATTCATCCAAACAATAGAAAAACGTCAGGGGTTAAAAGTTGCTTGCCCGGAAGAAATTGCATTTCGCATGGGTTATATCGATAAAGAACAGTTAATTAATCTTGCCAAACCATTATTAAAAAGTGGCTATGGCGAGTACCTTATGAATATTCTTGAAGACCGGGTGTTTTAATGGAAGTTATTTCTACCGCAATTCCAGATTTGTTGTTATTCAAACCCAAAGTGTTTGGCGATGAACGCGGATTTTTTTTGGAAAGCTTCCGTGAAAGCTGGTTTAGTGAGCGGGGCATAAGCGTGAACTTTGTGCAGGACAATCACAGCTCATCAAGCAAAGGTGTATTGCGTGGTTTGCATTATCAAATAAAAAATCCGCAGGGGAAATTGGTTCGTGTTACGGCGGGTGAAGTTTACGATGTTGCGGTTGATTTACGCAAAAGCTCCCCTACTTTTGGCCAATCGGTCGGTGTTTATCTCTCTGCGGAAAATAAAAATATTTTCTGGATTCCACCAGGCTTTGCGCATGGTTTTTTAGTGCTAAGCGAGCATGCTGAATTTAATTATAAATGCACAGAGTATTACGCACCGGAACATGATCGATCATTGTTATGGAATGATCCCGTTTTAAATATTAAATGGCCTTTAGGTGATATAACGCAACCAGTTTTATCTGCAAAAGACCAGCTTGCACTTCCACTGTCACAAGCCGAGGTTTTTCCGTGAGTAGTCAGCAATCCAATATTAAAGTGCTGATAACGGGTGCAACTGGTCAGCTGGGTTTTGCATTGCAGCAAACACTACCTGCTTTATTAAAAGGGCTGCCTGTCGATGCGCATGCATTGACTCGCCAAGAGTTAGATCTTGCCGATGTTGATAATATTTCAACAGTCTTGAATATTCATGACCCCGATATTGTGATCAATACTGCTGCCTATACTGCGGTGGATAAGGCGGAATCAGAGCCTGAACTGGCACAGTTAATTAATCATCACGCAGTTGATGCAATTGCCCGTTGGTGCGCACAGCAACAAAAAACTTTGGTGCAAATATCAACCGATTTTGTTTTTAATGGAAAATCATCAACACCCTATTTGCCGGCAAATGAGTGTAGTCCATTGGGTGTATACGGAAAGACAAAACGGGCAGGTGAGTTGGCAGCGTTAGAGTCAAATCCTGACACCTATGTGGTTCGCACGGGTTGGGTTTACTGTGAGCAGGGTGCTAATTTCGTCAAAACGATGCTGCGTTTGGGGGCTGAGCGAGAAACATTGGGTGTTGTGAGTGATCAGATAGGCACACCAACTTATGCTATCCATCTGGCGCAAATGATTTGGTCACTACTGGATAAACAACCTGCGCAAAAAATATTTCACTTCTCCGATGCAGGAGTTGCTAGTTGGTATGATTTCGCCTGTGCAATTTTTGCTTTTGCAGAACAGCAAAAATTGCTGTCCAAACTTCCAGATGTGAAACCGATTCGTACCAGCGATTATCCAACACCGGCGACCCGCCCTGCTTATTCTGTATTAGATAAGCTCCAAACATGGGAATTGTTAAATATTAAGCCTGTGCATTGGCAAGATGCGTTATCCAAAATGTTAGATTCATACGAAAAGCAACAGCTGGACTCCCGCACGCGCGAGTGACGATAAGTGTACGTCATCCCCGCACGCGGGGATCCATAGGTCTAGAAAGCGACAGCGTGATTGACGAAAAAGAGAGTCGTCATCATTTAATATATTTTTTGCGATTG
>CAMLRJ010000639.1 GCA_946482345.1 uncultured Cellvibrio sp. | reverse complement strand
AAAATCCTGTTGCAAATACATTAACGCCAGATCACTTGGCGTATGTGATTTACACCTCGGGTTCTACCGGAAATCCCAAAGGGGTGATGGTAGAACACAAAGCCCTGGTTAATCGTATTGACTGGATGAACCGTGAATACGGCTCTTCAACTAGTGATCGCATTTTACAAAAAACACCCTTCAGCTTTGATGTGTCGGTGTGGGAATTTGTGTGGCCGCTGAGTGTGGGTGCAGGGATTGTATTAGCCAAGCCCGAAGGCCACAAAGACCCGGTGTATTTGTCAGCGTTGATTCGTGACCAACAGATTACCAAGCTGCACTTTGTTCCCTCCATGTTAGGCAGCATGCTGTCATTGGGAGACCTGTCGTCTTGTAAGAGCTTGCGTCAGGTATTTTGCAGTGGAGAAGCCTTGGCGATACACCATGTCCAGGAATTCCAAAAGCTCTGCCCCTGGGCGGGACTGCATAACCTGTACGGTCCGACCGAAGCGGCCATTGATGTGAGTTATTGGGATTGTTCCCGTGTAACCGAAGAGCTGTCCAGTGTACCGATTGGCCGTCCGATCCATAACATACAGCTGCATATTCTGGATGCACAGCTAAACCCTGTTCCGCAGGGTGTTGCGGGTGAATTGCATATTGGTGGGGTTGGTTTGGCCCGTGGTTATTTAAACCGTGCCGAATTAACGGCCGAGAAATTTATTGTTAATCCGTTTTACGATCAATCCAATCCAGCGAGCAGTGAGCGTTTGTACAAAACCGGGGATTTGGCACGTTATTTACCTGATGGTGAATTGGAATATCTGGGTCGTATCGACCATCAAGTGAAAGTTCGTGGATTCCGGATTGAGTTGGGCGAGATTGAAAATCGACTCAACACCCATGAGAGCGTCAAAGACGCGATTGTGGTGGCGAAGGAGTCAGCCAGCGGCGATAAACGACTGGTGGCGTATGTGGTTACGGATGCGATTGATGTGCAGGATACAGATAACACTGCAAATCAACATACAGATCAAACAAACGAATTTGCAATTGCAGCACGTTCGGAATTGATTGAAAACCTGCGCCATCATCTAAATCAAACTTTACCGGATTACATGGTGCCTTCGGCATTTGTGTTGCTGGACGCATTACCGCTAACGCCTAATGGCAAAGTGGATCGCAAATCTTTACCGGAACCGGATGTATCCACACAGCAAGCACAGTATGTTGCGCCGCGGACCGAGACAGAAAAAATTCTGTGTGAGATCTGGCAAGAGATATTGGGTGTAGAGCGAGTAGGTGTTACGGATAACTTCTTCCAGTTGGGCGGGCATTCGTTATTGGTGATGCAAGTGATATCACGTTTGCAACTTCATCAAATATCCTTAACTGCACGCCAATTATTTACAACACCTGTAGTTTCTGATCTTGCCCGCGCGCTCGAAAAACAAAGTAATGGAACTGCATCCGTCTTTAAAGCACCAGCTAATTTAATTCCTGCTGTGTGTGACAAAATTACACCAGAGATGTTGCCACTGGTTGATCTCAGTGAAGAAGAGATTGCTACCATTGTGGACGCAATTCCAGGTGGTGTGGCCAACGTGCAAGATATTTATCCATTAGGCCCCTTGCAGGAAGGAATCCTGTTTCATCACATGATGAGTACAGAAGGAGATGTGTATGTACTGTCCTCGTTGTTTAAAATCCGTGATCGTCAAGCTGTAGAAAAATTTATTGAAGCGTTGCAGTTTGTAATCAACCGTCATGATGTGTTGCGCACGGCGGTTTTATGGCAAGGCCTGTCTGTTCCGGTACAGGTAGTATGTCGCAAGGTGAGTTTACCTGTTATCTGGTTAGAGTCAGCTAGCAATGAATCTACAGAAATGCGGATGCGGGCGTTATGTGATCCCAAAGAGCAATGGATTGATTTACAGAGCGCTCCACTTATAAAGCTTTATGTGTCCGAGGATTCGGACACTAGAGATTATTTAATCCTGTTACAGCATCACCATATTGTGGCTGACCATGTTGGTTTGGAAGTTATTCAAAAAGAGATAGCAATTTATCGGGCTGGGCAAGCTGCCATGTTGCCACAGCCAGTGCCTTACCGTGAGTTTGTCGCTCATGTGCAACATCAAGCTTTACACAATAATGCAAGTAATTTTTTTAGAGACATGCTTGGCAATGTTGAAGAGCCAACATTACCATTTGGATTGCAGGACGTTAATGGCGATGGTAGCCGAATCATAGAGGCTAAGGCATTGATTCCTGAGTCGGTTAGTTCTCAAATCCGTAGTTTGGCAAAAAACTTGGAGATAAGCCCGGCTACAGTCTTTCATACAGCTTGGGCGATGGTTGTAGCTCAATGCAGTGCTCGAAAAGACGTGGTTTTTGGCACGGTTGTTTCGGGGCGCTTGCAGGGAACGGTAGGCGCTGAGCAGATGTTGGGTGTTTTTATAAATACTTTACCAGTGCGCGTGAATCTTAGTCAGGTTTCAGTACTGCAGGCGATTCGTCAGGTTCAGAGTATCTTATTAAATTTGTTGCCCTATGAACAAACATCATTGTCTTCGGCACAGGCTTG
>CAMLRJ010000638.1 GCA_946482345.1 uncultured Cellvibrio sp. | reverse complement strand
GGCCGACAATTGATGCGTCAGCCAACCACTAACGAAAACAAAAACCCCGAAGACACTTCGGGGTTTTTACCAAACTTACCAGTTAAATACCGTTGCACCTTCTTCAGCCTTGCCTACAGCATGGCGGAAAGGCGCAAATAATTCCCGTCCCATTCCTATATGAATAGCCGACAAGTCTGCTGTTGCCTGTTGACGCTTCTGTAATTCGGTATCACTGACCAACAATTCCAAGGTGCCAGCTTCGGCATCCAGAGTGATCATATCGCCAGTTTGCACCAATCCAATCGGCCCCTTGTCCAATGCTTCAGGGGTGATATGGATGGCGGACGGAATCTTACCAGAGGCGCCCGACATTCGGCCATCCGTTACCAGAGCAACTTTGAAACCACGGTCCTGCAACACTCCCAAAGGCGGGGTCAATTTGTGCAATTCAGGCATACCACAGGCTTTGGGGCCCTGAAAGCGAACCACAGCAATAAAATCTTTCTCCAGCTCACCCTGTTTGAATGCAGACTGCAATTCGGCCTGACTGTGAAACACTATGGCAGGCGCGGTAATTTTGCGATGCTCGGGCTTAACCGCTGAGATCTTAATGACCGAGCGCCCCAGATTACCCTTCAATAAACGTAAACCGCCCTCGGCACTGAATGGCTTGGATACCGGACGCAAGACCGAATCATCCAGACTTTCACTGACCGCATCACGCCAGGTTAATTCACCATTTTCCAGGAAAGGTTCATGGGTGTAAGCAGACAGACCATCACCCATGATGGTTTTGACATCCTCATGCAATAAACCGACTTTACGTAACTCACGGAATAAAAAGCCCATACCACCGACAGCCTGAAAGCGGTTTACATCAGCCAAGCCATTCGGATAAATACGGCACAACAAAGGCACAATATCCGAAATATCGGAAAGATCCTGCCAATCAACAATCACACCTGCAGCGCGAGCAATAGCCACTATGTGCATGGCGTGGTTGGTTGACCCCCCTGTTGCCATAAGGCCGACTATGCCGTTAACGATTGATTTCTCGGTGACTATTTCAGCCAGAGTAACCCGGGTTTCACTGGTAATTTTCGCCAACTGGTGCACCGATGCACGCGTCAATGCATCGCGTAATGGCGTATAAGGATTGATAAAAGTGCTGCCGGGAAGATGCATCCCCATAATTTCCATCAGCATTTGATTGGTGTTGGCAGTACCATAAAAAGTGCAAGTTCCGGCGCCGTGATAGGAGGCGCTTTCCGCCGCCAACAGCTCTTTGCGACCAACTTTGCCTTCGGCGTATAGCTGTCTGGCCTTGGCTTTTTCTGCATTGGGTAGGCCAGGTGTCATTGGGCCAGCGGGAATAAACACCACGGGTAATTGCCCAAAAGACAGTACACCCATCATCAAACCAGGAACAATTTTGTCGCAAACGCCCAGGCAAACAGCCGCATCAAACATATCGTGAGACAACGCAATTGCCGTGCTCATGGCAATCACATCGCGGCTGAATAATGACAAATCCATTCCCGGGAAACCCTGAGTCACACCATCACACATAGCAGGAACACCACCCGCCATTTGCGCTGTCATGCCTTTTTCTTTGGCAGCTTTCTTGATGGGCTCAAGGTATTCACCATAGGGAACATGCGCAGACAACATTTCGTTGTAGGCAGAAACTACCCCTATATTGGCCGCCTGTCCTTCCGCCAGAGCCAGTTTGTCTTCCGCGTTGCAGGCAGCAAAACCGTGGGCGAGATTGGCGCATCCCAGATGATGTCGGGATGGCCCCTGATTGCGATGCAAACTGATTTTATGCAAATAAGCCGACCGGGTATCACGACTTTTCGCGATGATACGCTCGGTAATTGCCATCAAGCGTGAATCAGGATTTTTGTAGTCATTCATTTGGAATACCACTTTTTTGGTTTGACCGAATTAAATATTGTGAGTCTTCAAGACTTCTTTTTTGCTTGCTTGTAATAACTCATTAGCCCAACTGTTGATGAATCATGAGCAGGATTAATATCGCGATTCAGATCCAATTCCGGCTGAATTCCTGCTGCCAGCACTTTCCCTAACTCCACGCCCCACTGATCAAATGAGTGCACACGCCAGATAATCCCCTGAACAAAAATTTTGTGTTCATAAAGTGCGATCAGGCTTCCCAAACTTTTAGCCGTCACTTTTTGCAACAAGATGCTGTTGGTGGGTCGATTACCTCTGTGAACCTTGTGTTCAACAATCTCTTCAATTCTTGCTGCAGATACACCCTTGGCAGACAATTCTTTTCTTACCTGATCAGCATCAATTCCCTGCATAAGTGCTTGTGTCTGTGCAAAATAGTTTGCCATCAAAGCATCGTGATGACCTGGAACATTTTCTGTTGGTTCAACTGATCCAATAAAATCAGCAGGAATAATATCTGTCCCCTGATGCAGCATTTGATAGAAAGCATGCTGTCCATTGATGCCTACCTCGCCCCAGACCAAAGGCACAGTACCATAGGCCACTTGCTCTCCAGCCCAATTAACCGATTTGCCGTTACTTTCCATCTCCGCCTGCTGCATATAAGCA
>CAMLRJ010000637.1 GCA_946482345.1 uncultured Cellvibrio sp. | reverse complement strand
CCCCTGACTGATTTGATTATCCCAACCTTGTGGCGTTTCGCTTTGAGTCAGGCTGTGAACTTCGCGTTGTAATTTGCCTACCAAATCCGAACCCAAAACTCCCAGAGTGAGTGTCGATTTCCAGGCTACATTATTCGCAAAATCCACTTGATCACGAGTGCTGGAAAAATAAATCAAGCTTGCGTAAGGCCGATCATTGGGGTTGGTTTGCGACAGGCTGATATCTTCCGGCGTAAAACCAAACACACCGAACTCGCGGCTGTAAGCTTCTTTCACATGAATCGATGAATGCTCATTGCCGATCCATTTATCCAAAGTTCTCAAAGGTTGATTCAGTGAGACTTTTGCATTGGCCAAATCCGCATTAATTTGCGCAAAGCTGATGCCGTAGGTGTAATCCTGATCGCGGTGGCCGGGAACCAGAATGTCGTTATCAAAAGCGACCATCCAGGCATCAGCAGGGCGATATTGATCTGCAGGATTCGATGACTCTTGATTGGCAAACAAAGGGCCTGCAATCAGAACCAATACCAAAACATTCACAAGCTCGTTCAATCGCAAAAAAGCGACCAGTCGTCTTTTAATTTGCTGCAATTTTTCGATAAAAAACACAATCAACTCCAATCTTTGAATTGAATCAGGGTCTGAACTGGTGTTAAAAGCTGACCAGTCATCTATAAATAAGTTAAAAAAATATGCCGGTTAGTTCGGCTTCTTGGAGAACAACTCTGGCAGGACAGTTAAAAATGCATTCAAGGGCTCACGGCATTTTGCCGCTTTCATCCGCATTACCGTTCCTTCCCAGGCGTTGAACAAAAACTCTGCCAGTACAGCTGAGGGCAAATCGCTTTTCAGCGCGCCCTTCATTCTGGCTTCTTCCAACACATCTTCAATCAATTGAGTGCTATTTCGCAGAAGTTGGCGTACTTTCAGGCGAATCGCTTCGCTGGATTCAGACATCTCCTGGCACATGTTGCCAATGAAGCAACCACCGTTAAGATTGTCTTCGCAGCCGCCGATGTTGTCGGTAAAAAAACGGGTGATGCGTTCTTTCGGGCAAAGGTCGCGGTCATTTAACAGATTACGATTGGCCTCCATACGCTCTTCGGTGACTTTTTCCAGCGCAGAAATCGCGAAGTCTTCCTTACTTTTGAAGTAAGTATAGAAAGACCCCTTGGGCAAATCCGCTGCGTCGACTATGTCCTGGATGCTGGTGCCGTTATAGCCACGGGTGGCCATGACCTTAAGCCCGGCATCCAGAAGATAATCTTTTTTCAGTTCACGTTTGTTCATCATGCTGCCAATATATGACCAGTCGTCTGCTTTTGCAAGTTCCAGCTTAAAAAATTATTGAGCGCGATTCACTGCGTTGATCAGCGCCTTGATAGCAGAGGTGATGATGTTGCGATCCTGCCCCACACCAAATACCGGCTTGCCGTTGCTCACTTTCACCTCAAGATAAGTCACTGCAGATGCGTCCGAGCCAGCCCCAACACCATGCTCGTGATAATCAATCACACTCACCTCACAACCCATAAATTGGCTAATAGCATGTGCAGCGGCGTCGATTGGGCCATTACCACTGCCACTGATCTCTACCGTTTTATCCTGATGCTGTGCGTAAATCACTATATCAACCTGATGCGAATCTTCCTGCTCGTGCACCTTGCTACTTTTGTAAGTGATCGGCGTGTTCACCGCAAAATATTCTTGCTCAAATAATTTAACGATTTCGTTGCTCTTCACTTCTTTGCCGGTGGTGTCGCTAACTTTTTGCACCACTGAACTGAATTCAATTTGCAAACGACGCGGCAATTGCAAACCCGCTTCCTGTTGCAACAAGAAACTCACACCACCTTTGCCTGATTGTGCATTCACACGCACTACCGCGTCGTAACTGCGATTCAAATCGGCGGGGTCGATCGGCAAATAAGGCACTTCCCAAAGCGCATCTTTTTTCTGCACCGCAAAACCTTTTTTGATAGCGTCCTGATGTGATCCTGAAAATGCCGTAAATACTAATTCGCCCGCATAAGGATGACGCGGATGCACTGGCAATTGCGTGCACTCTTCATGCAATTTACGCACAGCATCTATGTCAGAAAAATCCAAACCGGGATGAATACCTTGCGAATATAAATTCAATGCCAGCGTTACCAAATCCACATTACCTGTGCGCTCGCCGTTACCAAACAAACAACCTTCAACACGATCTGCACCGGCCATTACCGCTAATTCTGCAGCAGCTACCGCAGTGCCACGATCGTTATGTGGATGCACGCTGATGACTATTGAATCACGGCGACTAATATTGCGATGAATCCACTCTATTTGATCGGCATAAGTATTCGGCGTGTTCATTTCAACAGTCGCCGGTAAATTTAAAATCAATTTTTTTGTTGGCGATGGATTCCAAATGCTAACCACTTCATCGCAAACTTCTTTGACAAATTCAATTTCGGTGGATGAAAAAACTTCCGGTGAATATTGAAATGTCCAATCCACTTCTGGCGCTTGCGCGGTTAATTCTTTACACCATTTGGTGCCTTGAATCGCAATATTTTTGACACCTTCTT
>CAMLRJ010000636.1 GCA_946482345.1 uncultured Cellvibrio sp. | reverse complement strand
GGTATTAATTTTTTACCTGGACAAATTTATTTGTGGGACAAGTGGGCATTCAATACCAATTTTTATTTAATTGGTGGTGCCGGCAATACATCATTCGCCGAGAAACAATATTTCACTTACAGTTATGGCGGCGGCATGCGTTTTTATATGACTGACTGGTTATCAATAGATTTTTCTTTGCGTGATCACAGTTTTGAACATGAATTATTTGGAACACCAAAACGCATTCATAATATGGAAGGGCGTTTTGGCATGGCGTTGTTTTTCTGATGAGTTTATCCGTAGGGTGGGCATAAAGCGTAGCGTGCCCACATGAAGAATATGAAATGGTGGGCAGGCTACGCTTTATGCCCACCCTACATGAGGATTGTTTTATGTTATCCATGTTGAAAAGAAATTTTGCTGTTATGGGTTTTGCAATCTGCACTGCTTTGCTTTCAAATCTTGTTTTGGCAGACGCGGCCCCGGATTTCAGTTTGCCAAGTAACTCCGGTAAAGCCATGAAATTGTCCGAGCAGCGTGGCAATGTAGTGATGTTAAATTTCTGGGCATCCTGGTGCGGGCCCTGCCGTCAGGAAATGCCGCTGTTGGATGCAATGTCACAGCGTTACAGTGCCGCCGGTTTTGTTTTGTTGGGAATCGATGTTGAAGAAGACAATACCGATGCCAAGAAAATTGTTAAAGATTTAAAAATTTCCTATCCGATATTGTTCGATACTGAAAATAAAGTCAGTAAATTGTACTCGGTAGAAACAATGCCTACGACCGTAATGGTGGATAAAAAAGGTCAGATACGTTACATCAATCGCGGTTATAAACCCGGCGATGAAAATAAATATCGCGATCAAATTCGGGAGCTAATGAAAGAATGAGTAAATCAGTCACCCGCATCTCACTGTTGCTCCTGATATTGTGTACGGCTGCCTGCAGTCGTATAGAACCTTGGGTTAAGCCTTATGAGCGACAAAATATTGCTGACAAAGTCATGAGTTTTGAGCGGGATCCTGTTGCGACTTCTTATCTGCATCACGTTTATGATGCTCGTGAATCTGCGCGCGGTGGTGATGGTGCCTCTGGAGGCGGTTGTGGTTGTAATTAATAAAAAAAGTTTTGACCCCACCCTAACCCTCCCCTTTCCATGGGAGGGGATAGTTCCTCCCCTTGGAAAGGGGGAGGCTAGGAGGGGGGCATGGAATTACGTGAACATTTTATTCCTATTATTCTTAATAATATTTTTCTCTTTCCCTTCATTCGCTGCCGTTCTTCCCGATGAAAGAATGGATGTGATGTACCACGGTTATGATGGCGGTGGTGCGCAAATTGATGGGCCATCAGTTCTTGTTAGAAAAAGTCTTGGTGCACATGTTTCTGTGTCGGCAAATTATTATGTAGACATGGTGTCGAGTGCATCGATTGATGTTGAAACCACCGCAAGTGCTTACGAAGAAGAGCGAAAAGAACAAGCCTTCAGTGCGCAATTTGTTTTTGATCGTTCGCTTATCAATACAGGTTATGTTCACAGTAAAGAAAATGATTACGAAGCAACGACATATTCTCTCGGAGTTGAACAAAGTTTTTTTGGCGATTTAACAACACTGGGATTTGGTTTTAGTTTAGGTGACGATGTTATAGGGCAAAACATCAACGGGGTTCCTGATCCCACCTACAAGAAAAATATGCAGCGTCGTAAATACAGTATCAGTGCATCGCAAATTCTGACTAAAAATTTATTGGCATCGTTTAGTTATGACTCAGCCACAGATCAGTGTCTTGATCTTCCTGATAGTGGAACCTGTCTGAATAATCCATACCGTCAGGTTCGTTTTGTGACACCCACAGGTGGTGTTGGTTTTGAAGTTGAAAAATATCCACAAACGCGCAGTTCGGATGCGGCGGGAATACGCTTGATGTATCACATGCCATGGCGTGCATCTTTACGATTTGACGCCAGAACTTTTACCGATAGCTGGGGAATAGAAGCGTCAAACTATGAACTTCGCTATGTTCACAGTTATCAGGATAATTGGTTGTTTGAAGCCAAGTTCAGAGTTTATGAACAGACAGAAGCTAATTTCTATAGCGATTTGTTTCCCTATTCAGAGTCTCAAACTTATTGGGGGCGGGATAAAGAATTAAGCCCGTTTAGCTCCAATGTTTTTGGTTTGGGTGTGACCTATGAATTGCCAAAAGGCACAGTTCCCTGGTTTGAAAAATCAACCGCCAATTTTTATTGGGATCACTTCGATATCAGCTACGATGATTTTCGCGATGCCAGAAAGTCAATGTCCGTTGGAGGATCAGCTCCAGCCTATGCAGTAGGCCAGGAACCCCTTTACTCTTTGCAAGCGGATGTGTTCAGGCTTTATTTTTCTTTCTGGTATTAATTTAAAAAAAGAGCTGAGTGTTCAGCTCTTTTATCATGCTTAAAAAATGTAAGATCTCTTGCTCTCCTTGCCTGTCAGTGATCCAATCTGTTCGTTCTCCGTATATCAGTCATTCATTCAGTGGGATTTCTATCATGTTAAAAACATTCGTCGCTCTGGGAGCATTGGTTATGTCATCTTTTGTGAGTGCTTGTCCT
>CAMLRJ010000635.1 GCA_946482345.1 uncultured Cellvibrio sp. | reverse complement strand
ACATCAGGAAGCACCCAGTGAAGAGGGCATTCCTGCTGAAGGTGAAGTTGCACCTGAAGAGATGGGTTCGGAAATGCAAACAGAATCTGAAGTTACAGAGTAACTTTTTAAGAGCGCTCCCGTGATCCTGCCTTCGCAGGGATCACGGGATCGATAAATCATTATTATTCGTACAAACTGATTATTTGTCGAAAACTAAACCTGATCCATTGTGAGCTCTTTACCTTGCCAATGAATATTCATTTGTGGGCAAGGAATAGTAATACCCGCTGCGTCAAATGCGATTTTAACTTTTTCGGTTACAGAAAATTTCACATCCCAATAGTCTTCGGTTTTCACCCAGGGCCGAACAAAAAAATCGACACTGTTTGCTCCTAATTCACCTACCGCAATTAATGGTGCAGGGTCTTTTAAAATTCGTGCTTCGTTTTCAATAACCTCTGTCAGTACATCGCGTGCAACACGCAAGTCATCACTGTAACTAATGCTGAATATCATATCGATACGGCGAGTAGAGCGTTTGGAATAATTGATAATATTACTGCCGTAAATGGCGCCGTTTGGAATGATGACTTCTTTGTTGTCGCCAGTATGCATAATAGTTGAAAAAATACCGATTTTTTCAATCATGCCGGATGTACCTGCTGCCTCTACAAAATCGCCATCTTTAAACGGACGAAAAATCAGTAACATAAAACCCGCTGCAAAATTTTGCAGTGAACTTTGTAAAGCCAAACCAACAGCTAAACCAGCTGCACCCAGCACTGCGATTACCGAATTGGTATTGACGCCCAACTGATCCAGTACGGCGACCAAAACGATAATCAACAATAAAGCGCGAATCAGTGACTGAATAAAATCAACCAGGATTTTATCCAGCTTGGTATGACTCAGCACTTTACCCAATGCGCGGCTGACATATTTGGCAACCAACTGACCCACTAAAAATATGGCCAGAGCAATTAAAATTTTAATGCTCCATGGCTCGACAAATTTGTGATAAATCGTGAGTAATTCTTCTTGATTAATGTTGAACATGATGTGCCTCGTTTGGATTTGCAAGGTGAAACAAACCCCACCCTGGCCCTCCCCTTCGTAAGGGGAGGGGACTGGCTCCTCCCTTTGGAAAAGGGAGGCGGGGGAGGGATTTAAGATTGAAAATTTTGCGAACATGTTAAATCCCCCCTAGCCCCCCTTTTTCAAAGTGGGGAACAACTCCCTGCTTAATTCAGCAGGGAGTAAAGTTCTCTCCCCTTACGAAGGGGAGGGTTAGGGTGGGGTTTGTTTTAAAAAATTTACGCAACAGTACCAGTAGTCCTAACTCTCTTACTACCTTTAACCGGTTTACTTTTGTTAGCCTCTGCTCTGGCTTTCAAAATCGAATCAATCGAATTCTTTCCAGCAATTAAAAATCCCACCACAATAAATGCACCGGGTGGCAGCAAGGCAAAAATCACATTGGGATAATCTTGTCCAAAAATATTGAGTTGCCAATCGCGTGCAAATTCGCCGAAGAGCAAATGCATATCCGCAAATAAATGGCCTGTGCCCAACAATTCGCGCACTGCGCCTACACAAACCAATACCAACAAAAATCCGAGGCCCATCATAAAACCATCAAATGCAGCCGGGATTAATTTGTTTTTGCTGGCGAAAGCATCAGCACGGCCTAACACCGCACAGTTAGTTACGATTAACGGAATAAATAATCCGAGAATTTGATACAGCTCGTAAGTAAAAGCTTTCATCAATAATTCGGTGCAGGTTACAGCGGCGGCGATAATCATCACAAACGCGGGCAAACGCACGGCATCACTCACCTGTTTGCGAATTAAAGACACAACCGAGTTGGTAATGGTTAGCACCAATAAAGTGGCCAAACCCAAACCCAATGAATTGACGACGGAAGAACTCACGGCGAGTAAAGGACAAAGCCCCAGTAATTGCACCAGTGCCGGGTTGTTGGACCATAAACCCTTGTTGGTAATGTCGGCATAATTCACGGAATCACTCATGCTGGGCCACCTCGGTATTGGGTGATGATTCAAATAATTGCGGATGTTGCTGTACAAATTCCAGTACTTGTTTGATTTGTTTGACCACAGCACGTGGTGTGATAGTGGCACCGGCAAATTGATCAAACACGCCGCCATCTTTTTTAACCAGCCATTCTTCAATAACAGGTGCAGTTAAACTTTTGCCGTTGAATTCCAAAATCCATTTGGCTTTTTTCAATTCAATTTTATCGCCAAGGCCGGGGGTTTCTTTGTGAGTTAACACTCGCACACCGGCAATAGTACCATCGCGATTGACGCCGACAATCATGCTGATGTCGCCACTATAACCGTCATGTGCCATTGCGGGAATAATTAACGCTTTAATGTCACTTTTATAACGGGCGACGTAAATAGGTTGATCCGCTAGCCCTAAAAGGTCAACACCGGATTCGGGAATGCTAATGGTGTCTTGCAACAAATCATTATCAATTTGATTGGCAGGAATAATTTCAAACAAGGCTTTTTGTTTGGCAGCGCGTTCCGCATTGGCAATGCGATCTTGCGTTCCCAAATTCACCAAAGCAAGAG
>CAMLRJ010000634.1 GCA_946482345.1 uncultured Cellvibrio sp. | reverse complement strand
ATAGACCTGCTCACCACCGCACAAACCGGCACAGGTAAAACTGCCGCCTACTGTTTGCCCGTATTACAACAAATGCTGGATAAGCCCAAATCAACCGAGTCAGGCTTTGTTCGCACATTAATACTGGCGCCAACGCGCGAGCTGGTCGAGCAAATCGCCAAAGCCATGCAGTCGTTTGCGCAATTCACACCATTTAAAATCGCCAGTGTTTATGGAGGCGTTAAAGTCACCAATCAAGGTGCCAAATTGCGCGCTGGTGTCGATATCCTGGTGGCCACACCCGGTCGATTAAAAGAGCATATTGAACTGGAAAATGTGAATCTGGCGAAAGTGGAATTTGCCATATTGGATGAAGCTGACCGCATGCTGGATATGGGCTTCGTCACCGACATGCATACATTATTAACCAGCATCACACGCCCGCATCAAACCTTGTTTTTTTCCGCAACCGGTTCGCCTCTGGTAACCAACTTGTCCAAGCAAGCAATGAATCGCCCCACTCTGATCACTGTTAGCAAACGCAACTCCGTTGCTGAAACCGTTGATCATGTTTTGCATCCCGTGGATTCCACACGCAAATACGAATTGTTTGTGCATTTGTTACGCGCAGAAAATTGGTATCAAGTGATGGTTTTCAGCAGTACACGTGAAGAAGCTGAAAATTTATTTAAAGCATTAAAGAATGACAAAATTGAAGCTGCCGTTATTCACAGCGAAAAAACCCAGGGATCAAGACGACGTGCCCTGCAAGAATTTAAAGATGGAAAATTACAAGTATTAGTCGCCACCGAAGTCGCCGCACGTGGTTTGGATATTCAAGATTTGGATTTTGTCGTCAATCTCGATTTACCCTTCTTCACCGAAGATTACGTACACCGCGTAGGCCGCACCGGTCGCGCCGGCAAAAAAGGCACTGCCATTTCTTTTGTAACCCCGGCAGAAGAACACCGCATTTCGTTAATCGAAGAAGTCATAGGCACTAAAATCAAACGTGAAAAAATAAAGGGCTTTGAAACCACCGAAACAGTTGTGAAGAAAATTGAAAAACCCAAAAGTGGATTATTGAAACTCGCGAAAGAGAAACCGAAAAAGCCAACTGTGGGGAAAAGCAAAACTACAGGTCAAACTAAAACCAGCTCAAAATCAAAACCTGCAACGGGGAAAGTGGTGAAAGCCAAGAGCAAAGTTGGTGGTGATAAAACTATCGCAAAGCCGAAGAAGGCGCCCGCTAAAAAACGTTGAAAAATATCGCGCTTATTTTTCTTTGGATACCTCGGTCTTGCCGTAGGGCGGGTCAAGACCCGCGCGGCACCCAAGCCGGAATTTTTGATAATTTTTGCTTTTTAAAATTATTAATATTTTTTCATCTGTTGATAGACTTCACTTCGCACACGCGGGTCTTGACCCGCCCTACACTACTACAAAAATTTAAATTCCAATCACTCGCCCAAATCATCATCCTCATCCGACACATCCGCATGTTGCGCAAGACGGCCACGTGGTTTTCTTAATGCGGGTTTTGACAAAATCTCGACATAAAAGCTGGTAGCGCTTTGGGCGATTGCAGCATCCAGATGCGTGAATAAATCTCTGAGTTTTACGTCTTCGGCTTCAGCTTCGGTGATGCCAAACTTGCAATCGAATAACCAATAATCGGATACCGGCGGTAACTTTTTACGGCGCTCGCGTTTTACGTATTTGCGGATTTCCTGCTTGATTTTGTCGAGTGAGGAACTCGCGCTGCTATCTAGAGTGTCGAGTTTGAATGTCTTTTTCATGGAAACCTGCAAGCTGGGTGGTTCGGGGGCGCGCATCTTACCGCAATCCCGCTGCTTCGGGGCATTTAAACAGGTGATTCCAACCAGCTAACCCCCTATAATGCGCGCCTCTTTTTTGTGTCTTGTTTAATCAGGTAAGTTGCATGTCTGCCACTGAAGCACCGGTCAAAAAGCTCTATATCAAAACTCATGGTTGTCAGATGAATGAGTATGATTCGTCGCGCATGAAGGATTTACTGGGTGAATCGCACCAGATGGTGCCTACCGAAAACCCCGAAGATGCCGACGTTATCCTGGTGAATACCTGCTCGATTCGTGAAAAAGCGCAAGAAAAGCTGTTCCATGAGCTTGGTCGCTGGAAGAAACTCAAGAAGAAAAACCCCAATTTGATAATCGGTGTGGGCGGCTGTGTCGCCAGTCAGGAAGGCGCAGCCATTGCTGAACGTGCGCCTTACGTGGATCTGATTTTCGGCCCGCAAACCCTGCATCGCTTGCCAGAAATGATGGAAACCCAACGAAACAACGGTGTAGTTGTGGTGGATGTCAGCTTCCCTGAAATTGAAAAATTTGATCGCTTGCCACAACCCGATGCCGACGGCGTCAGCGCATTTGTGTCGATTATGGAAGGCTGCTCCAAATACTGTACGTTTTGTGTAGTGCCTTACACCCGCGGTGAAGAAGTCAGCCGCCCGGTGGCGGATGTAATGAATGAAATTATTCACCTGGCCAAACAAGGTGTGCGCGAAGTGAATTTGTTCGGGCAAAACGTTAACTCTTATCGTGGCGAAACGGCTGATGTCAGCATTGTCGAT
>CAMLRJ010000633.1 GCA_946482345.1 uncultured Cellvibrio sp. | reverse complement strand
TTTTAGAACTACAATCTGTTCCCTCTCCCCTTGTGGGAGAGGGTTAGGGAGAGGGGGGTTTCACCATGCACAAAATCATCTACTACGTCCCCGAATCCCATCTCGAACAAACCAAGTCTGCTTTATTCTCCGCCGGTGCCGGTCGTTATGAAAATTACGATCAATGCTGCTGGCAAATTCTTGGGCAAGGTCAGTTTCGGCCGCTCGACAATTCCAATCCATTTGTTGGCCAATCCAATCAATTAACGCAAATTCCTGAATATCGTGTTGAATTAATTTGTGAAGATGACAAACTTCAACAGGCGATAACCGCTTTGCGGGCTGCACATCCCTACGAAGAGCCGGCAATTGATGTTTGGCGATTGGAAATAGTTTGATGAGTGAAGAATTGTTTGCGCAATTAAAATTGCAATTGGAGTCCCAAAAGGATCATCCCGATGCAGTTGCAGCAGTGTTGATTCTGATTAGTCGTTCGGAAAACCCTTCTATTTTGTACGGTCGGCGGGCGTTGCATTTGCGTACACATCCGGGAGAAATTTGTTTTCCCGGCGGCAAAAAGGAGGAATTTGACGAAAGTTTGTGGGCAACAGCATTGCGTGAGACGCAAGAAGAAATTGGTTTGCCCGCCAGTGAAATTGAATATATTGGCAGTTTGCAGCCTGCTGCAACAAGATCCGGTACTCATGTCATTCCATTTGTTGCCAGTTTTAATGCGGATTATCCGGTTGATCCATTTTTAGAGGAACTGGATTTACTTTTTAATGTCCCGATTATTGAATTTCGTAATGGATTAAAAGTTGATGATGATCATTTTGAACATAATGGGCTTTCTTATTGTTTTCCCGTGTATCAATATAATCAACATCGGATATGGGGCTTTACCGCTATGATTACGCAGCAGTTACTCAAACATCTCAAGTTTTGATTTGTGCTCTGCGACTGAAGCAGCTATCTTTTCCATAATAAATACTGACACCAAGGAGCCTGACCGCATGAGTCTGGATTACCAAAAAACATTAATTGAAGTCTTTAATAAAGCCTGCGCAACTTATGCAACCAGCAAAGCGTTTACCTGCATGGAGCAGAGTTTGACTTATGCTGAACTGGATCAGTTGACGGCTAAATTTGCGGCGTATCTGCAAAAGCAAACCGATTTGAAACCGGGTGATCGAATTGCGGTTCAATTACCCAATGTTTTGCAATATCCGGTTGCTGTTTTTGGAGCACTGAGAGCCGGTTTGGTTGTGGTTAATACCAACCCTCTGTACACAGCGAATGAAATTAAACATCAACTTAATGATTCAGGTGCTAAAGCTTTGGTCGTTTTAGCCAACATTGCCCGCAATGCTGCTGAAGTGATTGAAGAAACCCAGGTTAAGACTGTCATAGTCACAGAACTGGCTGATCTGCATTCACCCTTGAAGCGCATATTAATTAATTCAGTCGTCAAATATATTAAAAAATTAGTGCCCGAATTTGAATTTAAAAATTCTGTCAGGTTCCGTGAGACATTAACTTTGTCAGAAAAAGATTTTTCACCTGTCCCCCGTGACGCGGAAGATATTGCGGTATTGCAATATACCGGCGGCACAACCGGTGTGGCGAAAGGTGCGATGCTGAGTCATCGAAATCTGGTCGCGAATATGTTGCAAGTTAATGAGCATATGAAGAATGTATTCCGAAAAAATCAGGAAACTTATATCGCTCCTCTTCCTTTGTATCATATTTATTCTTTTACCTTGCATTGCACGTCGGCAATTACTTTAGGTAATCACTCAATTCTGATTCCCAATCCGCGTGATATCCCGGCGTTTGTCAAAACCTTGAAGTCGGTTCCTTTCAGTTTATTTGTGGGTTTGAATACTTTGTTTAACGCATTAATGCGCAATGAAGATTTTTTGAAGCTTGATTTTTCTTCACTGCGTTTAACTTCATCCGGTGGTATGGCGTTAACTGTCGAAACTTATAAAAAATGGACTGCATTAACAGGCGCGCCATTAGTAGAAGGTTATGGCCTGACAGAAACGTCACCGGTAGTTACCATCAATCCTTTTGATGCACCCGTGCAAGGTACGGTGGGTATCACCATGGCGGAAACAGAATGCAAAGTGGTGGATGCCGATGGTAAAGAGTTACCTGCCGGTGAAGCGGGTGAGCTTTGCATTCGTGGCCCACAGGTGATGAAAGGTTATTGGCAGAGGCCTGAAGCAACGGCCGAAGTGATTGATGCTGATGGCTGGTTTTATTCAGGTGATATCGCCATTATTCAACCAGACGGTTACATCAAAATTGTTGATCGCAAAAAAGACATGATTAATGTCAGTGGTTTCAAAGTTTTTCCAAATGAAGTGGAAGATGCACTTTGTTGTCATCCTGATATTCTTGAAGCCGCCGTTATCGGATTGCCTGATGGAGAGGGCAGTGAAATGGTAAAAGCATTTGTGGTCTCAAAAAATTCTGAATTAACAGCGGATGATGTAAGACGTTATGCAAAAGGCGTATTAACTGCTTACAAAGTGCCAAAACAAGTTGAATTCAGAACGGATTTACCCAAAACCAATGTTGGCAAAATTTTGCGTCGTGAATTAAGAGATCAGGAATT
>CAMLRJ010000632.1 GCA_946482345.1 uncultured Cellvibrio sp. | reverse complement strand
TTCACGCCAGTTCTTTGGTAAGACTTTGCATACCAGGTGTAACCAATTTCAACACGACGATTGAGATTGTCCGCATTGCAATAGCGAGTGCTGCCGATTATTTGTTGTGTTTGTTTATCCACAACTGCAAATAACAATGCGCGACCAGCAGCTTGTTCGCTGAAAGCATATTCCAGATAGCTATCAATTGAGTCTTTCGATGGCACTGATGTGTACCAGAGTTTCCAAAGTTCACCATCGCTGGATGCTTCTAATAAAGCGGATTGATGTTCAGCTTTTAGTGGGATTAAGTGAACCGAGTTTCCCTTGAGTATTGTTTCATTTAACCAGTTATTCATTTTGCACCTCTGATAAAAACCAGCTGATCAGGTTAGATATTTATGCCTGAGTTAAGCCACTATTCTGTATATATTCAATACTTTCATGAAGATACTTTATCTTCATTTCGGTAGCGGTGTGCAATTCTCCGGCATAGCCTGAGTTCCCCCTGCATTCGCGTGCTATTTTTTCTTCGGCGATATAAGTAGGTAGCAGAGATTGAATTGCTTCTAGAATCGCATCGGATGAGTGGAGTTTCAGTAAATTGTTTAAGGGATCTATAATTTCGTCTGGTAGTCCATCAAATTTCCACAAGTGAATACTTAAAATTTGGTCAATTTCAATGCGGAGTTGCATATTCAGATTCCTTCAATAAGCTGTATTAATATTTACAACAAAAAAGGCCGAATCATTTCTAATTCGGCCTTTTGCATTTCACATCAATACTTACACGTTGTAAGTCGTCGATGCCGTATTACCGCCGCGACCTGTCCAGTTGGTGTGGAAGAATTCGCCGCGTGGTTTGTCGGTGCGCTCGTAAGTGTGTGCACCGAAGTAATCGCGTTGAGCTTGTAACAAGTTCGCTGGTAAACGCGCGGTGCGGTAGCCGTCGAAATAAGTTAACGCGGATGTGATGGTTGGTGCGGGGATGCCGTTTGCGATTGCGGCGGCGGCAACACGGCGCCAGCCAGCTTGTGCGGCATCAACAGTTTTACGGAAGTAATCATCCAGCAATAAATTTTGCAGTGCAGGATTTTTATCAAAAGCTTCTTTGATGTTGCCGAGGAAAGATGAACGGATAATACAACCACCGCGCCACATCAATGCAATACCACCGTAATTTAAATTCCAGCCGTATTCTTTTGCGGCTTCACGCATCAGCAAATAACCTTGTGCGTAGGAAATAATTTTTGATGCAAACAGTGCGTTGCGTAAATCATTGATGAAAGCTTGTTTATCGCCTTCGAATTTAATTGCCGGACCACTGATAACTTTGGACGCTTGAACTCGTTCGCTTTTTTGTGATGACAGGCAGCGTGCAAATACGGCCTCGGAAATCAATGTGAGTGGAATGCCTAAATCCAGAGCGATTACACCAGTCCATTTACCTGTGCCTTTTTGTCCGGCTGTGTCGAGGATTTTATCGACCAAAGGTGAACCGTCTTCATCTTTGAAACCGAGTATGTCACGGGTGATTTCGATCAGGTAGGAATCCAGTTCACCTTTATTCCATTCGGCAAACACCTTGTGCATTTCATCTGCACTCATGCCGAGTAAATCTTTCATGATTTGGTAGGCTTCACAAATTAATTGCATGTCGCCGTATTCAATTCCGTTGTGCACCATTTTTACAAAATGGCCTGCGCCGTTTTCACCAACCCAATCACAGCATGGGCTGCCATCAGCCACTTTTGCGGAAATGCTTTGGAAAATATCTTTCACATAAGGCCAGGCTTCGGGTGAACCGCCGGGCATGATGGATGGGCCAGTCAACGCACCTTCTTCACCGCCGGAAACACCGGTTCCAATGAAGCGCAAACCTTTGCTGGCGAGATAAGCCGTGCGACGGTCAGTGTCGGGGAAATGGGTGTTGCCACCGTCGATGATGATGTCACCCGCTTCGAGGTGAGGGATCAGTTGTTCAATGAAGTCATCAACCGCTTTACCCGCTTTTACCATCAGCATAATTTTGCGGGGTTTTGCCAGTGAAGCAACCAGCTCTTCAATGGAGCGGGCGCCACGAATGGTTTTATCTTTGGCGCGGCCAGCCAGAAAATTGTCTACTTTTTCAACAGAACGATTGTAAGCAGTAACTGTATAGCCTTTGCTCGCCATATTGAGGATGAGGTTTTCCCCCATCACCGCCAAGCCAACCAAGCCTATATCGGAAAGTGGTTTCATATTCAGAGTGCCCATGTTGTGGTAGGTCCTATTAAGGTTGATAGTCTCACCGATTAATTCCACAGCTCTGTTGGCTGTTTGCTAAGGGCGCGTATTATTCCTGTTTGAGGGGCAAATTCCTAGTGATAGATGTTTCCTGGATTTCCCACTTTTTTTGGTACAGGGAGTTTTGTCCCATGATGCATCTGTGCACCAACATGGAACGCCAGCTCCAGTGTTTTATGCAAGTATTTTGAAAGGTGGTAGTCATCACCTGTGGTTGAATAATTTAACGAAGAATAACGATAAGTACCGTGATTACCCTGGTTTCAGTATCTCCAATCTCTTGGCAACGGGAATCCGGTGTTAATTGTCAATTCTACCAATAGCTCTGCTTGTTTCTTCTGTTACA
>CAMLRJ010000631.1 GCA_946482345.1 uncultured Cellvibrio sp. | reverse complement strand
TTTCTTCTTTATCACAGAATGCCTCAACAGCCTTACTCACCAACTCTGCCTCTGACACCAGCCTGCGTTCCTTTTTGGCCTTAGCCTCAACGACTTTTTGTAGCCGTTCCTTAGGTTCCGACCAAATCCTTACAGTGCTTCCTGAGCCCTGTTTTTGCGGTTGTTCTGCCATATCCTATATTGTGTTATTGTGACACTAAGATACTAGAATATATCCTAGTAAAGCAAGGAAAACTAGAATTTTTTCTATAAAATTTTTGTGAGCGAACAGGAGCACATTTGCACTAGGATGATTCAAATTATTGAGCAGAGCGGCTTAGTGGTGACTAATTTCGAAGAAAAATGGAAGAAGGAGGGCAAGATATCAGTTGGCTATCTAAGCGCCGCAGCAAAAAATAACCGGAACATAGGAATTAGGTTAATAGAACATTTCCTAGAAGAATTCCCTTACACGGATGTGAATTGGTTGATCACAGGGAAACACGTAAGTGGAAATACTGAGAAAAATATTACAAATGACGGGAAGCCGGCATTATCGAAAGATGAAGAGCTCCTGCAGGTTTACAGGGACCATTATATACAGTCAAAAGCACTTATCTCAGAATTACAAGAAAAAATTCAAGGGCTAGAGAAAAGGCTGGGAGAAGACAAAAAGAACAAGGCACGCCCTGCGCACAATTGACAGCATCAATTCGGTTTGCAATAAATCCAGCTCCAATTCAATGCGGTCATCTTTTGATAGCACAGGGTATAAAGACATGAAGTTTTGATGTTGAATAGCCACAGATCCTTCAAGAATTTTACGAACCCTCTCAGGAATTAAGCCTTGATCAATCATTCTTTGCCTGGTTTCGGTTGGGGTGTGTGGCTTTCGGGTCTGCATATAGAGTGGGATTTAAGGGTTAATAATTAATCAACGCCACAATTCAACCCACCTTATTGCCATCGGAAGGAAAATAGTTTTTACCTGTGGTTGTTAAGACTAAGTAATCAACAACGATTGACAACTTGTGGCAGAGCAATAAAAAAAGTCAGGCGCGGAGCCACTCCGTTACCGCCTCAACGCTCGACCAAGAGCGCGCAAACAGATAAAAGAGTACCCCACGCCCTTTGCGTGAAGCGAACTCTTTACCCTGTAAGCTGAAAATTTGGTCGATTCTGAGGCGGGTAAGGCCGCTATTAATGATAAGCGAAATATTGAATTTTAATACATGAAAAGCAAACGCGGCATTTTCTTACCTGATGGGATGTAAGATTTTTGTTAACTTCGTGTATACCCCAGCAGTTGTAGTTTACTTAAATGATGGATTCTTTTGCGATAGCACTACCCAGAATTAGGTATTGAAAACTTTAAAACCCTTGATTATATGAAAAAGTACTTACTCGTTTTTAATCTCTTTCTAATCTTGTCCTGCTCTGAAGATGACGTAAGATATTCCGTCGATCCGGCGCTAGAGACTTACGTTAACACCTTCATATCAGAAGCCCAGGAGCGGGGCGTAACTATCCCTAAAGACAACTTGATTGCCGAGCTAACAGACTTCAAATCGCAGGCGGTAGCGAACGCGACGACCGATGGCGATCAGAAATACCTTTATGTTCACAAGGGCCTCTTCGATCACGGAACAGCCACAGGATACACTGCGCTTGTAGAGTACAACATTTTTAATGCTCTTGGCGAGATATTTGTTAATAAGAAAGCTGTAGTTATTCAATACGAGCGTGAAGCATTCTTTGACCAATTACTCAAATGAAAAAGCTCATCCCTTTATTGTTATTGGTCGCTATAGCCTGCGATAATGAACCAGATACAAATCTTTCTGGTGAATGGATATTCGTAGAGCCGCCCAGTTTGCAATCCAGAATTAACCGCAACGATACGTCCATCCCTGCTTTTGATGTAGTATTTGACATTCAAGGGAAAGACGTGCTATACGCGGATCTCCTGCTTAACGGCAGTCCGGTGGATGAAACAGCAACCATGAGCCATCATGGCGAAACCGCTGACATAACAATAGATGCCCCAGGCTTCAGCCTGGTAATGACAGGATGCCGAAGGGTAAACGCTGTGATCCTGGCCGGAACAGTAACTTACACACTGCCCTCCGGAGCATCAAAGACGTACAATGGGATCACCATCGGCCCGTATAACGATTAAAGCATATTTGCAATCTTCTTCTTTGCTTCTAAATCAAAGCTGTCTAAATAAGCTTCGGTCGTTCTAATGTCGGCGTGTCCCAGAGCTTCCTGAATAAACTCAGTTGAGGCTCCTTTTCTTTTAGCTATCGTAGCGAAGGTATGCCGGGCCCAATAGGTGGTGATCTTTGGAATTTCCAACTTTTCACAAGCTTTAGCCAATCCTTCGTTCACATCCTTGATAAAGTCATGCACGCGGCTTTTTATCTGTTCCGGAGTAAGCCCATCCCGTAGGATAGGGAAGATGTACTCGTTTGGATTCAGGCTTTTGTTCCCGTGTCTGGCTATGATATCCCGTACCTCCTGCCTAATCACTACGACAATAGACTTCCTTTTTACTCTTTTTCTGATAGTCTTAGTGCGCTCGAACCTCAGCACTTCGTCCTGAATATCCCGGTAACGCAAACGAGCGATAT
>CAMLRJ010000630.1 GCA_946482345.1 uncultured Cellvibrio sp. | reverse complement strand
AGAATACAGTGCTATTTGTTTGTCATTGCCGGAACTAAAAGACGATGTACAACCGCTCTACAATGAATCACGGGATCGCTGTTCTAAATTATTAGGGAGAGTGAAGGCGCTCGAAAGTCTTCTATCTATGGAATCCCGGTAATCCTCATGCAGTTACGACGCTGGCAATCCAACTGCATCAAGAAAGCCATTCAAAAATATGTGGCTGGGCTCAATCATTTTCTGTGTTTGGCAACACCGGGAGCAGGAAAAACGTTGATGGCCTCGTGTTTGGCGCAAAAGCTTTTACAAGCGGGAATGGTCGATCTGGTAGTGTGTTTTTCTCCTTCCGTGTTAGTAGCAAATGATTTCCAAGCATCGCTTGAACTACAAACAAAAAGTCGTATGGATGGTTTGTTAGGTTCCAGGGGGCAATCATTAACCTATCAATCCATGCTGCATTTGGATCATTCTTTTTGGAATCTGTTTGATACTCACCGTATCTTCGTTATTTTTGATGAAATTCATCATTGTGCCGGACACTCTCTGGAAAATGCGAATGCCTGGGGAGATAAAATTATTCGACACATTCAAGGACGTGCGGCCTATTCATTGGCACTTTCAGGAACACCTTGGCGATCCGATAAAATTCCGATTGCACTTTCAAGTTATTGCCAAAATAAAAAAATATATTGCGATTTTATCTATGGTCTGCGGCAAGCTATTCAGGATAAGGCCTGTCGTGTACCCAGAATCACACTGATTGATAACGACAAAATTGTCTTACATCAAGATCATCAAACACAACAATTTTCATCGTTTGATGAGCTCCTAAAAAGCTCGGACTGTTCCTATCAACAGTTAATCGAAAACGAAGAACTCATTGTTTATTTATTGAAACAATCATCAAAAAAATTAAAACACATTCGAAATTCCCAGTCTGATGCAGGCGGACTTATCGTTGCTGCAACAGTAGAACATGCACACAAAATTGCAGGCTTATTACACTATCACCTCGGTGAAACAGCATATATCGCAACTTATATGGAAGAAGATGCACAACAGATAATCAATAATTTTCGAACCAATCAAGAAAAATGGATTATATCGGTCGGCATGATCAGTGAAGGAACAAATATTCCGCGACTACGAGTGTGTTGTCATTTAACACGAGTCAAAACGGAATTGCATTTTCGTCAGGTGCTTGGCAGAATTTTACGGATTAATATTCAGGATGACGGTGAAAGTTTTTTATTTATTCCTGCTGAGCCCAGTCTTGTTGAATATGCCAATCGGATCTCGGAAGAAATTCCTGATCGTACTACGATAATTATTGATGTGATGCCTGGCAGTATCGACAAACCCAATGCCCCACTGAATATAACCAACACACAAGAAAATGAGGGTAGCCAAACCACGTCGCCCCAGCAAACTACTATCGATGTGCATTTTCAACCCAGTACAGAAATCGACATTACTTGTGGAGGAACATTGGAAGAATCCTACAGTTCTTCAATAAATATCTTTGGTCGCTTTAAACAAGAATTGTTGAGCCTCAATTATTTATAAATATTGCAACCAATTAATATACAAACGCCTATTGATTCAATGAATAAACTCGCGCACTATTCTTGACACATTTCACGAAAGCATATCATCCATGAGCTCAGTTGATTTTTATATTAACGCGGCTACTCGCGACAACACCCGTCGTAGCTATCGATCAGCCATCGAGCACTATGAATCTCAATGGGGTGGGTTTTTACCCGCCACTGCAGATTCAATTGTTCGTTATTTAGCGGATCATGCGCAGCTACTGTCAATAAATACCTTGCGTCATCGTCTGGCGGCTATTGGCCAATGGCATATTGATCAAGGATTTCCTGATCCGACGAAATCACCTTTGGTTAAGAAAGTTATCAAAGGAATTCAAACAACGCACCCACATAAAATTAATCAAGCGAAACCGTTAGCATTAGAACATTTGGAGCAAATTAATCACTGGCTTGAAAATCAGATGACACTGGCCACTGCTAACAATGATCAAACACTGCTATTAAAATCCAGTCGGGATCGGGCATTAATATTATTGGGATTTTGGCGAGGATTTCGCAGTGATGAACTGAGTCGCCTTGAAGTGCAGCATATGACATTAATTCCAAATGAAGGAATGTCACTTTATTTAGCCCAAACAAAAACACACCCCAAAGGTGTTACTTACAAAGTACCTGCATTGACCCGTCTCTGTCCTGTTGCCGCGTGCCAGCAATGGATTAATTTGGCAAATTTATCATCAGGAGCTGTTTTTCGTTCGATTAACCGATGGGGACAACTCGGACACCAAGGAATGCATCCGGTCAGTTTTATTTCGCTGCTAAGGACAATTTTCCAATCTGCCGGAATTGATGACGCAGACAGTTACTCAAGCCACTCACTTCGTCGCGGATTTGCGTCCTGGGCTAATTCGAGCGGTTGGGATTTGAAAAGTATGATGGAATATATTGGCTGGAGAGACGTACGATCAGCTATGCGTTATATCGATGGCCATGATCCTTTTGCTCAAACACGTATCAATAGAACCCTTCAACTAAATCACAACTCATAACTACCAGCCGATCTCTCAGTTTTAACAACC
>CAMLRJ010000629.1 GCA_946482345.1 uncultured Cellvibrio sp. | reverse complement strand
GCTAACAGCAACAGCGAAGCACCAATCATAATCGGCACTTCCTGACGAATAATTTGTGCGTTAACGATCAAAGGTGTAATCAACGCAGAAACACCGAGGATAAATAAAATATTAAAAATATTACTGCCGACAACATTGCCTATCGCAATATCTGTTTGATTTTGTAATACCGCGCCGACTGATACTGCCATTTCAGGTGCACTGGTTCCGAAGGCAACAATAGTTAAACCCACCACCAGGGGCGATATGCCAAATGACATGGCAAATTTTGAAGCGCCGCGCACCAGAATATCGGCGCCAACCACCAGCAGAACCAAACCTGCGATAAACATTAAAATTGTCACAATCAACTCCCGAAATTTTTTGTTTTAATTATTTGTATGGGCGGCCCCCGTGACCGCCCTTGGGCAGGCACGGGGGCCTGCCCCTACCTCATTAACCTTGTTGCAAACGTGCGATACGCTCTTCCAAAGGTGGGTGGGTCATAAACAATTTCGCCAGACCACCGCCACCGGCAATACCAAATGCTGCCATATTATCGGGTAAAGGTTGTGGATGTAATGATTGCAAACGTTGTAAAGCGGCAATCATATTTTGTCTACCCGCCAAATAAGCACCGCCATGATCTGCTCTGAATTCACGTTGACGTGAGAACCACATAACGATGATCGAAGCGAGTATGCCCAGTACCAGTTCCGCCACAATACTTGTCACCCAAAATGCAGGCCCATGACCTTCTTCATTTTTGAAGATAACTTTATCGACAAAGTTGCCAATAATTCGCGCGAAGAAAATCACGAAGGTATTCACTACACCTTGAATCAAACCCATGGTCACCATATCACCATTGGCAATATGTGCAACTTCGTGCCCCAGTACAGCTTCTGCTTCTTCTTTTGTCATGCTTTGCAACAATCCGGTCGAAACAGCAACCAGTGCATTGTTTTTATTCATGCCTGTTGCGAACGCATTAGGCTCGGGTGAATTAAAAACACCCACTTCCGGCATGCCGATGCGAGCTTCCTGTGCATAACGCGCTACCGTTTCAACCAACCAGCGTTCATGGTGATTTGCAGGTTCAGTGATCACTTGCACACCCATACTGGTTTTTGCCATCCACTTGGAAATAGCGAGCGAAATAAATGAACCACCAAATCCCATCACCGCTGCAAAAATTAACAGTGAGGTGAGATTTAAACCATTGGCATTCAAATAAGGTTCAACACCCAAAATACGCATGGTTAATGACAAGACCAACACAATCGCAATGTTGGTTGCCAGGAATAAAAAGATACGTTTCATAATCAATGTGCCTCCGAAATAAATTAAGTAAATGCTTACAACAAGCGAACGTTCTCTGCATCCTGCTTGTCATTCATCAGCGGAAAACGCTGATGTTGAATTTCCCGTTGTTTGGCTAACTGCCGTGCAAGGCTGCGCGATGCGCGTTCCAACGCCCGGTCAATTGCCAGATACAAATCAGTTTGTACATCTTCCACGACCAAATCTTTTTTTCCTTTAAATCGCAGTATTACCTGACAGGATTTATCTATACCGCCGCGCGGTCCGTTGATATCGGCGAGTCGAAAATGAATTTTTAGTAATTCATCCCGGCTCCATCCCAACGCAAAAGCAACCCGTTGCTCTATATAGAGTCTGATTGCTTCCGTCAGATCAAATTGATGAGTGTGAATCTGGATTTGCATCGGATTGCCCTCACGTTGTTGATGACATGGGGATACTACGGCAGAATTCAAACATCCAACAAATCGAATGTTCTTGTTATATACTTCGAAAAAACCGATGTTTACAAAAGCGTGAGTTGATATGGCAACACTTAATTACAAACATTTACGTTACTTTTGGGCTGTGGCAAAAACGGGCAGTATCGCCAAGGCAGCAGAGCAGCTTTATCTGACGCCTCAATCGATTAGCGGCCAGTTAACCGAATTTGCACAATCCCTGGGTGTGGAATTATTTCGAAAATCCGGGCGCAATCTGGAATTAACCGATGCCGGGAGACGAGTATTGAGTTATGCCGATGAAATTTTTTCGATTGGTGATGAGTTGTTGGAAATAATTCAGGACAGTCGCAATAAAAAAGCGCTGCCATTACGCGTGGGTCTGGCTGATTCTGTGTCCAAATCGATTGCACATCGTTTGCTGGAACCCGCATTTGAATCCGATGACCCCATTCGTTTGATTTGCAGGGAAGGGAGAATGTTATCGCTTTTATCCGAACTGTCGATTCATCGATTGGATTTAATTATTGCCGATAAACCCATGCCATCCAATTTGCATGTGAAAGGATTCAATCACTTGATTGGTGAAAGCCATTTGGCGTTATTTGGTGTTGTTTCTTTGGTGAATAAATTAAAACGAAAATTTCCGCTGTCGCTTAATCAGGCTCCATTGTTAATGATTGGTGAGGATGCAGCGGTGCGAGTCAAAATTAATCAGTGGTTGTCACAACATAATCTGCATCCGCAAATCAAAGGTGAGTTTGATGATAGCGCCTTGATGAAAGCCTTTGGTCAAGCGGGTGAAGGAATATATTTTGCGACAGCCGCGATTGCAGTAGATGTTTGCAGCCAATATCAAGTGGTGAAATTGGCAGATGT
>CAMLRJ010000628.1 GCA_946482345.1 uncultured Cellvibrio sp. | reverse complement strand
CTGTTAGGTCACATTCAAAAACAACATCCTGATTTCTCAATGGCCGCGCTGGAAACCGCCAAATTTAATCTCGATTTAAATATTGATGCGTCAAAATCAACACTGCAAGCTATAACAGCTAAAAATAAATACGAACAACTCATCTTTCATATTTTACAAACACAGATAAATTTAAAACAATCGAATAACGATAAGGCACTGGCGCATGCCACCGAAGCTATTTCAATTTCATCATCTCTAAAGTCAGAAAACTTATCTGCCATTAGCTTGATCAATATGGGAATAAGCAAGATAGCTTTACAACAATCTGCAATAGACGAATTTAAAAAAGCCGAAACAATTTTCTCATCCAAAAAAGATTATTACTCACTCGCTGTAACTCGTTTATGCCTGGCCAATACTTTTGATTCTAACGGAGAGTCGCACAAGGCAAACCGTTTACGAAGTGATGCCAAATTATTTTTTGATAAATTCCACTTGGAAAACAGCATGAGCTGTAATGTTCAATCGCTGTTGTTTTATTAAGAAGGGACGATTACATGAAAGCATTTTTAATTGGTCATCCCTGCGAAAGCAGGGATCCATGTACACGGCAAAGTCTTTAACACATCTACTCGATTTTTTTATCGATAGTTAAACTGATTTTTTCCGGTAATTGTTTGAGATCAACGGGCCCTTGACTGGCTTGCCAATCACCGGATTTTGCAACTGCGCTGCCATCCGATGATATGCGAGCAACCAATTCAATTTGTGTAGCAGTTGCAAGGGTTGCTGCCGGTGACATGGCCATGGCTTCCGTCAGGGTCACTTTTGCTGGCAATTCTGAAAATTTTATACGTGTAATCGCCAACGGCATTTTGGCACCTTGCCAGCCACGAGCATAAACATACACAAACTGATCAGGATTAGCGGTTACGTTCGCCGCAACACTTACCTCAAGATGAATAGAAATACCGGTTAAGGTTTTATCCAGATTCTCTTGAGATCCCACCTCGGCAACGTAAAGCATTTTTGCTTTTTCAATTCCCATGGACAATCCAACAGCGGCATCGCTATTCGCTCCCAACAAATCAACGGCTTTTTGCCAAAATTTTATTGCCTCTACATAATTCTTTTTCGAAAATGCATCAATGCCTAACAATCCCAAGGCTGTTGTATTACGAGGTTCCAACTCCAATGCTTTACTGGCCAACTGCCCTGCTTCTGCAGTCATTTGGTTATTGGACTGTAAAAACATAACTTGAGCCAATTCAGCCATCACCATGCCAGATGTTTGATCACGCTTTAAAATTTCCTGATACGCCGTTATGGATTTGGCAAAATCTTTTCTTTCTGACGCTAATCTCGCCAACAAAAACCAATACTGCAAATTATCCTGGTTATTAGTTAAATGCTTTTCCAATTCATTAATCAATTCTGTTGATCGTGACAAGTCAGGCAACTTGTTATTTAACATATCCTGGTAATCTGCTTCCTGTTTAACTTTTTGTAATTGCATAATGCGCAAGTCATCACTTGCACCCAGATGCTGGTAAAGAAAAAATACACTGATGCCGAACAGAATAATTAATCCAAAATAACCCAGGTTCACTTTACTAAAGGTATTTCCCACTTGTTCTTGTTGTAATGTGTTGTAAGTTTGTAATAAATTCCGTTCCAGTTCCAATTTTAATGTTTGATATTCCGTATCGTTAATTCTGCCGACCTTTTGCTGCGATTCCAAATCAACCAATTGCTCGTTGAACAATCGAACATTTTCTTCCAGCAATTGATTATTATTGATAACCATGGTGGATTTTCTGGATTTAACCCAGGGAAGTAGAAAAAATACACTGGCAACCAATAGCATCAGAGCCAAAATAATCCAAAGTTGACTGCTCATGATTATTTATTCTCCCCGGCATTATCTTTATTTGAATATTGTTTGAGTAATTGATCCAACGCTTCTCTTTCATTGCCAGAAAGAGCTTGATTGACAACTACAGCCCTTCGATTTCTTAACATGACAACCAGTATGACCAAACCAATCAGTAAAAATAAAATTGGAGCGCCCCAAAGAAACACTGTCTTGGTTGTGAGTCTTGGCTTGTACAAAATAAAATCACCATAACGATCAACCATGTAAGTTACAATTTCTTCATCACTCTTATTGTTTTGCACCATGGTATAAAGTTGTTGGCGTAAATCTTCTGCTATAGGTGAATTAGAGCCAGACAAGCTTTGGTTATCGCATTTGGGACAACGCATTTCATCAATGAATTGTTTGTAGCGCTGCTGTTGGTTTTGATCAGCAAATTCGAATGTATCTACCGCTGCAAATGCAAAACCTGGCAATAAACCTATCAGGATAATCTGAAATAATTTTCCAATTGACATTGCACACCTGTATAAAAGAATAGTGATCCAAAGTCGGGCGAGTATATCAGCCCCGCATATGATTTCACTTAAATTGAGTAAGCTTTAATCAACTCCTTGAAGTTTAAGAATATTTTCTTAAAAAAAAGCAAAAAATAGTTGACGATGTTGACTCGATGATTAGAATACGCGCCACCTCAACGATGAGCCCAGCTTGTCGCCGGGCGGTTAGCTCAGTTGGTAGAGCAATGCCCTTACAAGGCATGGGTCACAAGT
>CAMLRJ010000627.1 GCA_946482345.1 uncultured Cellvibrio sp. | reverse complement strand
TACAGCACCCCGGATTATTTGCGATATTTTCTATCCTTAACTCCGGCGACGCGTAAATCCAGGTTGCAACAGCAAGCGCATTTGTATAAAGGCATTAATCGGGATTTGTTGGACAGTATTTTTGATCTGCTTTACGAGCAGTCATTGAAAGAAAAAATTCCGGTAAAGCTCCATGCAAACGCTGAGCTTTTATCAGCAAACATGCATGCATCCAACACATGGGCAGATTTTCATTTTGTACAACATGAACAAAATAAACCCTTTTGCTTGCAAGCTGATGCGGTGATTTTTGCAACTGGCTATGGTTATAAAACACCGGCCTTTCTCACGCCCATCAAATCATTAATCCGCTGGGATGAAAAATCAATACCGAAACCTGAAGCCAATTATTCGGTTGATTTATCTGGCAATAGTATTTTTGCGCAAAATATTGGCTTGGAAACACACGGCTTTGTGACGCCGGATTTAAGTATGGCGGCTTATCGCAATTCGATTATTGCCAATCAACTGGCGGGAAGGGTGGTGTACAAGACAGAAACAAGAACAGCATTTCAGGATTTTTTTGCACCTGATCTGCAACAGGAAGAAATAGGAGTTTATAAAGTTTCATGAAAAGTTTAACCAATAAAATCGATGCAAGAATTTTGTTGATATTGATGACCGCTTTGGCTGTGATCAGTGATGCGGTACTGATGCCATTTTATCCGCTGTTTTTTGAGGAGCGTTTTGCAATTGTTGATTCAACAATAGTGGGAATTTATATGTCCGCATTTTGTGTGGTCGTGATGTTGACATTCCCTTTGTGGGTTAAAGCCTCAAAAAAAATTAACGAAATTCCGTTACTGCTTATTGGCCAATTGTGTGCAACAGCTTTGGCGATATTCTGTGTTTATACGGCATCGTTAATCGCATTTTGGATTTTTTCGTTATTGATGTTTGCCTGTAAAGCCAGCTATCTGTTGATATACCCCTTGATTATGCGTCTGGATACTCAGGTCAGTCAGGAAAAAACAATCGGTATTTTATCGGTGATAGTGCATTTGGGATTTATTCTGGGTGCATTGATTGGTGGTTTTTTATTATCGCATCAGGACGCGAACACCATTTATTGGTCTATTGCTGTGGCGGATTTTATTCAGTTTATTTTATGTTTGATTATTTTTATAAAGTTTTATCCGGTTATCACAATCGATACGCTAGCCACTTCTGATAATCAACCGGCACCGTCTCATTTTTTGTTAAAAATAGGTTTTTTAATGGCCATTTTTTATTTTGGTGCAAGTGTGGCCAGTCCGTTTTTTGTCAGTTATTGGTTGAGTTTTTCGGAATTAAAACACACGGCAATTGCCGGAATCGTATATGCAATACCAGGTTTGGTTGCCTTGATTATTTTGTGGCGAATAAAAGCCCGGTCATTTAACTGGATAAAAAATTTACAAAGTCTGATACCGATTTTAGCACTGGGTATGGTTGGTTGGTTGATTCAAACGCGTGCAGATGAAATCAGTATTATTCTCGGGCGCGTGTTGCTGGGAATCAGTTTGTTCTACTCAGTGGTGCGCCTGGATTTAGTGGTGTTTCAGGTTAGCAAGCCGGAAGATTACGGCAGTGCATTTAGCAGCATTTATATTTTTCAAAACATTGGTGCTATAGCTGCATTTTATGCAGCAGGATTTTTGGTCAGCGACGCTCAATGGCATTGGCCTTTTATTGTTGCGGCAATAGCTTTTTTGATTTGCCTGATCATGATCCGGATGATTATGCCTAAAGATAATTCACAACAAAGTGATTCATCTATTGTGATAGATACCGGGCATTCACAAAGTTAAGGAGTTAATAATATGAATCGAATTAATACCCCGTATCAAGGTAAGTGTTCAAGGTTTCCGCAAATTGATGCTGAATATACTTGCCATTATGTTGATGCTGAAGCATTCGCCTCAGGGCAATTTTCTATTAAACCTTTTGTGCTGGATCGCGATATTCATGCAATACACGACTGGGTTAATCGCGAATATGCTGTCTATTGGGGCATGCAAGGTTTTAGTCTTGAACAGGTCAAGCAGTGCTATCAAAAACTTTGCGAAAAGCAGGCAGTATATGCAGGTTTTTATCAAGGTGACTTATGTTTTTTAATTGAGCTCTATGATCCGGCTTCCGATCTGGTTGCACAATTTTATCCGCATCGGTATGGCGATCTTGGTATGCATATTTTGTTGGCACCTGTCAGACAACGATTGAATCATTTTTCATGGACTGTTTTCCACACAGTGATGAATTTTATCTGCCAATTGCCTGAAGTAAAACGCATAGTGGTGGAACCGGATGCCCGCAACAGCAAAATCCACAAGCTGAATCAGCGCGCAGGATTTTGTCATCATCAAAAGATTTTTTTTCCTCATAAAACGGCATTGTTGGCAACTGTTGATGCCGAAATTTTTTTATCAATTCACAAACAGAGTAATTTCACTATGAGCCATTCCCTTGTTTCATCTACAGATCTTGATCGCCAACCCTTTCTCGCCACTTCGCATTTGCAACCCCGGTTGTGGGGGGAAGTTAATCGCTTGTTAATCTGTAAAGCGATTAGCGAATTCGCGCACGAATGTTTGATTGTTCCAGAGCTAATTGC
>CAMLRJ010000626.1 GCA_946482345.1 uncultured Cellvibrio sp. | reverse complement strand
TTCGTGCACGGCTTTCCGGCTGGGTTTGATAACATCACGAAACATGGGTATAGATCCTTGAGCGTAGCAGTTGTTTAGCCTCAGGGCTGCAAAAGACAGGAGTGCGATGAACCATTTATTGTTGCAGGCGATGACGAATAAATATGTTGATCGTTGGATGACGAAGCTACTGGGCCCGTTTGTAACGATCTATACCTTGCATCGCCCTAATCCTGCCAACCATTCCTTTCATGGTATTGACGAGGGATTACTGGATCAAAGTCTGCGGTTTGCGGTTGAGCGCGGCTATCGATTCGCATCCATTGACGAGTTGGTTGAAGCGGCGGTGAGGCAGCAGGAACTGACTCATCCCACGTTATGCTTTACCCTGGATGACGGTTATGCGGATCAGATTACTCGTCTGGTCCCCGTACTGCTCAGACACCAGGCAAAGCCAACCCTTTTTACCATTACCGACTTTGTTGACCGGGTAGATTGGCCATGGGATGCGAAAGTATCTTATGTTATCTGGAATACGCACCTCACCCGCTTTACATTGGAAACTGCCGGAGGACAACTTGAACTGAATTGCTCCACCACGGGGCATAAAGTGAATGCGCGCAGGGCCTTATCCCGTCATGCTAAAACCCTAAACAAAAAAGCCCTGCACGAATTTCTGCAACGGCTGCAAGAGATATGTAGAGTCAATGTTCCGGAGGAAGCACCCGAAGAATACGCCCCGGCAACATGGGAAGCGTTGCGCACCTATGAAAGTCAGGGCTTGCGCGTGGGGGCTCATTCTCGTTCACATCTTGTGTTGAGTGCATTAAGTGATGAGGAAATTTTGCAGGAATTGACCTACTCCAAACAGCGGATCGACAGCGAGCTCAATAATCCATCGCGTGTGTTCTGTTATCCTTCTGGTACCGCGCGGGATTTTTCGGCTACACACCCGCGTTTGGTCGAACAGGTAGGTTTCTCATCAGCCATTACAACAATATCCAAGCCTACCAATTTGCAGGCGATACGTAATAATCTGTATCAAATTGATCGTATTGGTTTTCCTGAAACCTTTGATAAATTCGTACGCTATTCATCCTGGATAGAAGTGCTCAGAAACAAGCTCTCCTGAGATTTCTATTATCACAATAAATCGTCTCAAAAATCAGCTGACTAGATTCATGCCAGGCGTATTAGTTAAGGTAGGACAATGGACATAAAAAAATTTCTGGCTTCGCCGGAATCGAGTATGGCTTCGCTTGGTATTTCGGTTGAGAGTAGCAAGGGGTGCGAGCTATTGGAGCAGGTCGACCAACTGACGCAACTTAAATCTCGCCTGAAAGAGGCAAAAAAAAATAAGTCTGAAGTAGCACGTCGGTTTAAAGCACCGGAACAAGCCGCAGACGAGAGGGAGTCATTAATCCTCGCTATGCAAGTGGTCTCGGCCGAGATAAAAGGTATTGAAGAAGAGCTTAAAATAATCGAAAAGCGCATGGCCGATGCGCTCAATGCAAACCAACAACAGGACACACCACTACCACCTTTTGTTATAGCCCCGGAGCAACATTACAATGGGGGCTACACGGTACGAGAGCTAAGGGCCTCGGAGCGTCATATGTGGGAAGAGTTTTTGTTGGCGGCTCACATATCAGCATATCATCATCCCGTCTGGGCGGAGCTGATCAGACGGTCGTTTGGCCATCCAACGCGAATATGGGTTGCTATAAATGATGAAGGAAAGCTTATCGGCGGTGTACCGTTAACATTTTTCTCCAGTAGGTTGTTTGGGAAGTTTGCCGTATCCATACCCTACTTTAATTACGGTGGTGTAATCTCAAACTGGTTTAATGTGGCGAGAGATATCGTTGGGCACCTGAAGACAATTTGTAAATATGAAAGTCTTTCCCATATAGAAATCCGCAGTATGCAGCCGAACCTGGGTGAGCACTTCTCCAGCAAAAAGGTATCGATGGTCTTAAGTTTACCTGATAGTGAGGCTTCTCTTGATGAGCAACTAGGTGCAAAAGTTCGTGCACAGTATAAAAAATCAGAGGAATACCAGCCGAAAATTGTGTTTGGCAAAATGGAATTGTTGGACGACTTCTATCGCGTCTTTGCCCACAACATGCGTGATCTTGGCACGCCTGTTTATGGAAAGAAATGGTTTGCCAATATCCTTTCCGAATCGAAAATAAATGCTGTCGTTGCCGTTGCGTATGTTAACCAAAAACCAGTGGCAACCGGCTTTCTGATTGGTCACGAAGGAATGCTCGAGATCCCTTGGGCATCGACTATCAGGCAGGCTAATGCGATGAATGTCAATATGTGGATGTATAGACAAATTTTGGGTTACGCAGTGAATGAAGGTTACCAATTTTTTGACTTTGGCCGATCTACCCGTGATGCAGGTACCTTTAAATTCAAAAAACAATGGGGAGCCGTGCCTCATACGCACTATTGGTATTATCTCTTTCCGGAGGGCGGCGCTGTTCCGGAGTTAAATCCGGATAACCCGAAGTATAAGCTTATGATTAACCTTTGGAAAAAAATGCCAGTGTGGTTGAGCAAATTAATTGGTCCGCCAATTGTTGCTAATCTCCCCTGACTTTATCAGTGTTTTTTGATGAGTGACTGGAATCGGTAGATCTGTTTTAAC
>CAMLRJ010000625.1 GCA_946482345.1 uncultured Cellvibrio sp. | reverse complement strand
ATTGAAAAAACAACAATAGGAAATATTATGGCGATTACCGGAACTTACAAAACGATTGATGCGTTAATTTCTCCTATGGAGCAGTTAAATATTTTATCCAAAATTGAAGTGGCAAAACTATTGGATAGCAGCCAGAGCGGTTTATACAAAACATTTCGCAATTGCTCGCTGGCTGTACTCAATACAGGTAACGATACCGACGACGGAAAAGAATTACTCGAACGCTATAAAGATTTTGATATCAGCATTATTCAACAGGAACGCGGCATAAAATTAGCCGTCAAAAACGCACCGGTTAACGCTTTTGTTGATGACCGGATGATCAAAGGCATCAGTGAACATTTATTTACCGTATTGCGTGATGTGATTTATACCAACGATGAAATTTATGGTAATGCACGATTTAATTTGAACACGACAGAAGGCATTACCGATTCTGTTTTTCACATGTTGCGCAACGCCAATTTATTGCAACCGGGATTGGATCCGAATTTAGTGGTCTGTTGGGGCGGCCACTCCATTAGTCGTCACGAGTATGATTACACCAAAGAAGTCGGTTATGCATTAGGTCTGCGCGGTTTGGATACCTGTACCGGTTGTGGCCCGGGCGCAATGAAAGGCCCGATGAAAGGTGCAACTATCGGCCACGCCAAACAACGCATCATTAATGGTCGTTACATTGGCATTACCGAACCCGGCATTATTGCCGCTGAAGCGCCCAATCCGATTGTCAATAAATTGGTGATAATGCCGGATATTGAAAAACGTCTCGAAGCTTTTGTGCGTTTGGGACATGGCATTATTGTATTTCCCGGTGGCGCAGGAACAACCGAAGAAATTTTATATATTCTCGGAATTTTGTTACATCCGGACAATAAAGAAATCCCCTTCCCTTTAATTTTTACCGGACCGGAAAGCGCCAAAGAATATTTTGAGCAAATAGACGAATTCATTGGCAATACATTGGGAAGGCAAGCGCAATCGCTTTATAAAATAATTGTCAACGACCCTGATCAAGTATCACGTGAAATGAAAAATGGCATTCAAAAAGTACGTGAATTCCGTAAATATATTTCCGATGCTTATTATTTTAACTGGCATCTAAAAATCAACCATGATTTACAACAACCCTTTATCCCAACGCATGACAATATGCGCAATCTTGAACTCCACAAAAACCAGCCTTGCTACCAACTCGCCGCCAATTTACGACGCGCATTTTCCGGAATTGTTGCCGGCAATGTAAAAGAAGATGGAATACGGACTATCGAAGAACACGGCCATTTTGAATTACACGGTGATCCGGAAATTATGCATCCTGTTGATGAATTGTTGTGTTCATTTGCGAAACAGAATCGTATGAAATTGCCGGGTAGAAATTATGTGCCTTGTTATAAGGTGATTAAGTAAAAGCCTTACCCCACCCTAGCCCTCCCCTTGGCAGGGGAGGGAACTGATTTCACTTCGTATAAAGTAGGGAGTAAAGTCCCTCCCCCTGCCAAGGGGGAGGTTAGGAGGGGGTAATGCTTTCATTCAAAAACTATTTCTTCTTCTCTTCCCGTCTCTTCTGAAAAAAACCACTCAACTGATGCTGACACTCCTGCGCAAGCACACCACTCGTCACCTCAATTCTATGATTAAAATAATCTGCTGATAATAATTGTGATCGGCTCACCACTGCACCGGATTTAGGTTCAGTAGTCGCAAAAATTAATCGTTGAATTCGTGCATGAATCAATGCACCGACACACATAGTACAAGGCTCAAGCGTGACATAAAGACTGGCGTTGACCAGTCGATAATTATTTATTTTTTTTGCAGCATTCCGCAATGCAACAATTTCAGCGTGCGCAGTGGGATCATTTGCAGTAATCGGTTGATTGAATCCTTCGCCAATCATTTCACCATCACACACAATCACCGCACCTACAGGCACTTCGCCCAAGGCTTCGGCTTGTGCTGCCAACGCAATTGCTTTTTTCATCCAGAATTCATCTTGTTCGGATTGATTCACTCTGAATGCCCTTTGAATTTTTCTGCATCTACCAAACTCATTTCTTTTTCAAACGCAAATCGTGGTTGAATTTTGCCATCAATGTCTACCGTCTCCATAAACATCTCCAGCGGTCGTACCCACCAGGAAAAATCATCGTAAAGACACTGATAAACGGCCAAAGCTTCTCGCGTTTCTGAATGATGTGCGATTTGAAATAAAAAATAATATTGGCCTTTGTAGTGGCGGTATAGGCCGGGTTTTGGATTCACAATTTACCCCTCTCCCCTGCTCCTCTCCCACAAGGGGAGAGGGAATTGGCTGTGATAAAAATTATACTTAACCTCATTTCTTTCAAGCTTATCTTCCATTTCTTCAAGAACTCAAATCTGCTCCCCCTCCCTTGATGGGAGAGGGCTGGGGAGAGGGTGTTTTGATTTTAAATTACTCTTTTATCTCTCAACTTCCCAATATCCTCATCCGACAAAAACAAAATATTTTTCAACACTTCTTCAGTATGACTTCCCACTTCACCACCCGGCCAATCAGTTCTACCTGGAGTGTCAGATAACTTTGGAAGGATTGCAGGAATCTTTAAAGGTTTGCCGTTAATTTCCACTTGCTCAAACATACCGCGCTCAT
>CAMLRJ010000624.1 GCA_946482345.1 uncultured Cellvibrio sp. | reverse complement strand
GGGTTGAATTGATAGTAGCCGCAAGATCTTCACTTCTGACTTTCATCAAGCCTCGTTCTTCAGCATCAATTTCACTGAGTATTGCGCGCATAGCATCCATTTCTTGCTTACCTGAACCTATGCCGGCACTTAATGCTTTGAGAGCTTCTGCATCCGCCGTGCGACGTTTCTCAATCACATTATTGATGTCATCGCGCAACCAGCCATGGTAACTTTGTTCCAACAATTTCAGACGTTCCTGTTGCTTGGAATTATCTGATGTTAATTCGCGTATGTGTTCTAAATTGACGTTAAACGATTTTGTACCTGAAAAGTAGGGATCAAGAAAATCTTCTTTTCCTGTCAGTAAAAATCCTCGCTGACCGGTTTCAATATTCATTAAGGATTGAAGAAGCTTTGAAGTCTCCTCCAGTACATTATAGGTATGAGTGTTGATTGCTATCGCACTAACCTGACGCAATTGACTGACGTAGGTTAAAACAATGACCATTAGAAAAACTGCAATCACTGCAGTGAAGGCACTGGCCAATCTTACAGAGAGCTTCATATTATTTACCCTTGGTTGACATCATGTTGAAATTCAATAGCTTGCTCATAAGGCAATCGATGAACGTTAGTTTCCGTTGCTGTTGCGCGCTGAATAAGTGCTGGCATATCAAGAATCAATGCGACTTCGCCATTACCGAGAATGGTTGAGCCGCTAATACCTTTCAATTTGCTAAATAATTTGCCCATAGGTTTGATAACCGTTTGAAATTCTCCTTGTAATTCATCTACCACCAAACCAACCTTTTGTCCCGCACAACGAACCACAACAACATTTTCACGGCGCCCACGATTTTCTTCCAAATTGAAATGCATACGCAGATACACCAACGGCAATACTTCACCACGTAAATTTAAATAATTTCTGTCGCGCGCGGCTTGTCGTTCATTCTCGGCCAATTCAATACACTCTTGAACCATATCCAGCGGCACTACATAACTGGCTTGCCCAACACCCACTAAAAAACCATCAATAATTGCCAGAGTTAACGGCAAACGAATACGAATTTGTGTACCTTTTCCAGTCTGGCTATCAAGTTCAATGCTGCCACGTAATGCAAAAATATTACGCTTGACCACGTCCATACCAACACCACGGCCGGACAAGTTAGTTATCGTTTCTGCAGTAGAAAAACCGGCTTCAAAAATCAGGTTATATATTTCTTTTTCCGAGAGAGTTGCATTTGCCGACACCAAACCACGCTCTATGGCTTTTTGTAAAATTTTGTCGCGATTCAATCCACCGCCATCATCTGTTATTTCGATAACAATATTTCCGGAATCGTGAAAAGCATTCAGGCTAAGAATGCCTTTCACTGGCTTGCCTGCTGCCACACGACGTTCGGGAGATTCAATACCATGATCCATACTGTTGCGTAGTAAATGCATCAAGGGATCACTTATTTTTTCTACTACGGTTTTATCAACTTCAGTATCCCCACCACTAATACGCAGTTCTATTTCTTTGCCAAGCTCATGGCTGACATCACGAACAACACGTTGGAAGCGATTGAATGTGTCCCCGATTGGAACCATTCGCAAACGTAAGGCTCGATCACGAATATCTTCTACCAAATCCGAAACCAATGAAGTGGCTTCATACATTGAAAGATCCTGGGATTGTTGTGCCAACAAACTCGCACCGGCTCCGGCAATAACCAGCTCGCCAACCAAATTAATTAATTGATCAAGCTTGTCGGCTTGAACGCGAATATAAAGATTCTCTTTATTTTTTTGGTCTTTAATACGTGTTTGTTTATCTAACGCGGCTTGAACCAATTCAGGTTCGACGGAACGTTGTTCAACCAGAATTTCACCTAAAAATGGTGCAGGATTTGATGTCTCTGTTGCTGATCGTTGGTAACTGAGTCCCAACATCAATTCTTGTTGTGTGAGCGCGCCACTTTGAACCAACAATTCACCCAAACGCGTTTCGTTTTCCGGAAGTGCGCGAATTAATTCTATATATTCAGTGATCTTGCTAAAGGGCGGTAATATATGAACAATGCAATCATCAATCACAAAATTAAACGCATCAGCGATTGTTTTTTTATCTACCTGAGATCTATATTCAATTTCAAATCCAAGATAACAAGACTCAGCATCCATTTCCTTTACATCAGGCATAACATCAGCCAATGTCGTAATCCTTACAATAGTGTCAATAGTGCCGAGATAACGTAAAAATGAAAATGGATCCATTCCATTACGATAAACATCAGGGCCAAACCTTAAAGATATATGCCATAGATCCGAACTGACCGAATCTTTTTGATATACATAGACCGGCTCCCCACTAGCACTTGCAATCACTGCACTACTGACATCAACACCTGCTTTTTGGTATGCACTCAGGCGTGAACGCAAATTACGTTCACGCTCCAATGCTGCGTCATTTAATACTCCGCCTTCTATCACTATGACATTTAGTAATTCCTGCAGGTGATCGCCACTTTCCAACAAAAGTGCTATCAAACTTTTGTCGATATCAACTTCACCGTCACGAACACGATCCAGAACATCCTCAAGAATATGGGTAAAGCTGACAATAGCGGTTAATCCAAATAAACCCGCTGATCCTTTAATGGTAT
>CAMLRJ010000623.1 GCA_946482345.1 uncultured Cellvibrio sp. | reverse complement strand
TGAATACCGATCAGGGAATTTATATGTTTAATGCAGAAAATGGCGTCTTAAGCGTTAATCCTGCCATGTTGGAAATTGATGATCTCAGCGATAGCCGCATCGAATTAATCAATGACCGGGAGATACCGGCAAATGATTACGAAATAGATTTATTAAATTTTATTAATCATAAAGTGGGCCTCAGGTAGGTTTTTTATGGCTGCCAAGTGAGCTGCTATACTCGATAAAAAACCAGAACTATCAACCCATATGCAGGACATTTCTATGCTGCCGTCTATTTTCGTTCGACCTTTGGTCGGTGTACTCCTGACCAGTGCTTCGCTACTTAGTTTTGCTGCACCTTCTACTAATTTTGATTCACTTCTGCCAGCCGAGCCAACCCTGCCAACTAAAGTGTGTATTGAGTTACCTGCCGCGCTTACGGCTACCAAGGGTGTGTTGCCTGATACTATCGATAGTGACCCTACCAAATCCAGCCCGGATTCTGCACGTTTGCAGGCAGCTATCAACCAATGCCCTGCCGGATCAGCAGTGAAGTTGGTAACGGATGGTACCAAAAACGCTTTCTTATCCGGCCCTTTTACTATTGCCTCCGGCGTCACCCTTTGGGTTGATAAAGGCGTAACGCTGTTTGCATCGCGCTCACCGAAAGACTATGACTTGGGTGATGGGATTTGCGGTACAGCGCAACCCAAAATTAAAAACCGTTGCGAAAGTTGGATTAATGCCAAAAATACAGTTAACAGCGGAATAGTGGGTGAAGGCACCCTGGATGCGCGGGGAGGCGCGGTGTTAACCTCAGGTAGCCTGGCCAATAAAACGACCTGGTGGGATTTGTCCATGCAAAGCAAAGCCTCGCCAAAGTTGGAACAGAATAATCCGCGCATGATTCAAATTAGCGGTGGCAAAAATTTTACATTTTATAAAATCACTCTTAGTAATTCGCCAAAATTTCATGTGGGCACTACGGATGTAGATGGCATGACGTTGTGGGGAATCAAATTGCTTACCCCATCACTTGCTTACGCTAATCCTGGTTATAAATGTACTGAGGGTACTTATCCAACACCGGGAAAATTGGATAAACCCAGTAGCTGTTTCTATCCTGAAGTGGTTAAGAATACTGACGGGGTAGATCCGGGTACTAGCAGTAATGTCACACTTGCCTACTCATTTATCAGCACCGGCGATGATAATGTTGCTATCAAGTCCGGTGAAAGCAAACGAAATCCTGCAACCACTAATCATCTTTATGCGCACAACTATTTTTATTACGGCCATGGTATGTCAATTGGTAGCGAAACCAATGCCGGTGTAAAAGGTATTAAAGTGTGGGGCCTGGTGCTGGACGGTATGGATAGTGGCCACGGTGTGGGTATACGTATTAAATCAGATGGAAAACGCGGTGGTGAAATTAGCGATGTGATTTATCAGGATGTTTGCATGCGCCGCGTAAAAGATTCTCTGGTGTTTAGCCCTTACTATGACAAAACAGATCAAACAAATTTGCCGCCCAATATGCACGATATTACCCTGCGTAACTTTCATTATGTGAATGCCCCTAAAGCAAAGTATAACAAGTCGCTTATTAATATGAGTGGCTATGCGGAGGCTGGCATAGTGAACACATTAAAAGTGACTTTGGATAATGTGGTGTTTGATACAACTCCTGGAATCAGGGACGCTGAGTTTCATGATATAGAATTCACTTATGGTCCAGGCAAAGTAGTGAACTTCCCTATGAAAAAAGTCGATACGGTAAAAGTTATTGACAAACAACAAGCCAAGTCAACCGAGCTTGCTTGCTTGGATAGCGTTTTTGTTCCTTATCCTTCGGAAGCTTCACCGTTTTAAATTGCCCGAATAAATAGTTTCAACAAAAATAAAAAATCCTGATCCCTCATTGAGATCAGGATTTTCTATATCAATCCTGATTTTATTTTTTATTTTTCGAAAAGCTCTTCCAATTCGTTAGCACCTTCCAGTGGCAACTGGTCCAACTGTTGTGGATATTCAGCTTCGCGCCCATTAGAAAGTAAACGTGCTTTAATACCAATATCTACATCAAGTGCAGTGGAAAAAACTTTGCAATATCCAACACGCTGGAACACTGCATTGCCAAATCCATAAACGGGCCCAAGACGGCCATTATCTCCCCATTCACTCCAGTGACCAGCACCCAGAGTATTTAATTTAACGCCCAAACCTGTGTGCGGGGATGAAGTGACAATATCCCAAGTCATACTGTCATTACCTTTACCACTCCAAAAATTCCCTACCATTTTTACACTGTCACCTTCTTGTCGATAATGACCATGCCAATTGGGATAAGTTGTTGAATACCAGGTTCCTTTTATTTGTGTTTGTCCTGCTAATGGCGCGGAATAAGGCAGAAAACAAATGCGCTGCGTAGCCCACTGATTATGCGCAACTGAATCATCATCATGAAATGTAATGGACCAAAGATTTCCTTTGTCATAAACGTTAGGATCATGACGAGGGTAGGCAAAAGCAACTGAAACGGATAAAAATAACACAGTACCTACAACAATTTTTTTAATAAACATTTTTAATCTCCTGTTAGGTAGCCGCTATAACGTTTTCTCTAATCCATATAAGAAAATGAAGCGCAGCTTAT
>CAMLRJ010000622.1 GCA_946482345.1 uncultured Cellvibrio sp. | reverse complement strand
TGATATGTTTGCAAAATTTGGTGCTGAGTTACCTATCTATACAAGAATACTGATCGGCATTTCAGATTTTTTTGTAAATTTTTGGTGGTTAATCAGTTTGATAGTGATTGGTGTATCGGTTTGGATTTATCACTATGTACGTACAGAAGAAGGCTCACGGGTGTTAGGAAGAAAAAAATTAACGGCGCCAATTATTGGCGATATTATTGAGCGTGCATCGCTTGCGCGATATTCACGAACATTTTCATTAATGCTTTCTGCCGGTTTACCTTTGTCTCCATCACTGGAGCTTTGCGCACGTGCTATCGATAATCCTTATTTGGGCGACAAGATCAGACAAATTCGCGCCGGTGTTGAGCGAGGAGAGGGGTTGTATCAAACACATCTTGTCAGTGGAATGTTTACGCCGCTGATTTTACAAATGATTTCTGTTGGTGAAGAAAGTGGACAAGTAGATGCATTATTGGCAGAAGTCGCCAATTTTTATGAAAGCGAAGTTGATTACGAAGTGAAACGATTAAGCGATCGAATAGAACCATTAATTATAATAATGATGGCAGGATTCGTTACGGTGTTGGCGCTTGGAATATTTTTACCCATGTGGGAAATGTACAATATTCAAAAATAATTCCTTGCAAACTGGCAGAGAATCGAGCTTCTACTATAGTTAGTTACAGGATCGGGGTTGTTAAAAAATTTCGTTAAAGGAATTGAAAAAACAACCGATAACCTCGGTAAGCCTGAAAAGCTTTTAAAGTTTGATAACTCAAAGGAATAACAAATTTCCATAACGGACATTCAAGCATAAGACTTTCAGTCAAAACTATCTGTCACTTTGGAGTTTTTTTATGAACAAGCAAGCTGGTTTTACTTTGGTTGAGTTGATTGCAGTCATTGTTATTTTGGGAATTTTAGCTGCAACTGCACTCCCACGATTTGTTGACATGTCCGGTGCTGCAAAAGCTGCTGCGGTACAGGGTGTGGCAGGTAATATGGGTAGTGCCATGGCGATGAATTATGCCTATGCAGTAGCAACTTCTGCAGGTGTTGCGGGCACACCGCATGTGGCGGTAACTACTTGTGCAGGTGTGAATGCTATTTTGCTTGGTGGCACACCAGCAGGATATACAGTGGCACCTGTTGCAGCGGATTTAACGGCTACTTTGGGCGCAACAGCCGCTTGTAGAGTAACCAGTACGACTGATGCAGCAGTGTTTGCCGATTTCCAGGGTATCGCAGCACCTTAATTTTTAATGGGTAGTTATGTGTGAGATTCAGCGAAAAAAACAGACAGGATTTACACTGGTTGAATTGATCGCTGTCATCACGCTTCTTGGTGTGTTGTCTGTTGTTTTGTTTTCTCGCATAAATTCGGACAGTGCCTCACGTGTTCAAGCAAGCCGCGATGATGTCATCGCGGCTTTGTTTTTTGCGCAACAACTTGCTATGTCGCGCAGTAATATTCAGTTGACTGTTTCTGCTAACTCCATCAATGTCACTGAAAACGGTAATTCAATAAAATTGGATTCCAGTTTTTATCCTCTTGCAATGCCGGGCGGTATTTCACTCACCGCTACACCATCCAATTTTAGTTACGATAAATTGGGTAGAACTTCACCTGGCGTTATACAAATTCAAACCAGTGATGGTGCTTATTCAATTAGCGTTAATGTTGAGATAACAGGTTATGCACATTGAAAATCGGATCAATCTTTATCGGGGTGTGACCCTGTTGGAAATGATCGTTTTCATTGTGGTGGTGAGTATTGCCTTGACTACACTCACTGCAGTTTTCAACCAAAGTGTTATCAAAAGTAGTGAGCCGTTGATTCGACAACGTGCACTGAATCTTGCACAGGCAAAAATGGATGAAGTCATGGCATTAAAGTATGACGCCATGACACCCACGGGCGGTGTTCCTGCTTGTGATTCAATCGGAGCGCCTGCGTGCAATTATGCAACTGATGGCGATATGAATGATGTTGATGATTTTCATAATAGTTCCGATGTGCCTTACACAGGATATCAACGACAGGTGACGGTTACACGTGTAGGTAATAGTAAACGTATTCAGGTTCGTGTTACTGCACCCGATTCGACCAGTATTTTGTTAACAGCTGAAAGAGCAAATTTCTAATGAACTTAATCAGCAGATTGAAATTGCAAAAAGGTTTTTCGTTGGTTGAATTAATTTCAGTTATTGTCATTCTGGGTTTGTTGTCCAGTATTGGTGTTTCATTTGTGGTGAAAACCATGCAGTCTTATCAACAAACCCAGGCCAGAGCAAAATTGGCAATGCATGCGCGTCAGGCGCTTGAAAGAATGTCGAGGCAATTACGTTCTGCATTACCTTATTCAGTAAGGATTATCAATTCAGGTCAGTGCATTGAATTTATGCCGATTGCATCTGGCGGCTTTTATCTTAATCAGGTTGCAGATGCTAAAAATCTAGCTGTTGCACAGTCCAATATCAGTGTGGCGCCGCATCAAATCGATTTTGGTTCTGCCAATTTTTTGAGTATAGGTGCTATGTCAGCCGCAGAAATTTACGGTGGCGCCGGTCAGTCGATAGCCAGTGTTGCATCCAGAACAGCAACCAATATCAGTTTGACAGCAGCTAAAACCTGGTTGCGCAACTCC
>CAMLRJ010000621.1 GCA_946482345.1 uncultured Cellvibrio sp. | reverse complement strand
TTTGGGAGTTACCTATGAAATGCCAAAAGGATTAATTCGTTGGTTTGAAAAATCAACTGCCAATTTCTATTGGGATCATTTTGATATCAGCTACGATGATTTCCGTGATGCGAGATTATCCAAAGGTACTTCCCCTCAATACTCAGTTGGTAGTGAGCCTCTTTACTCTTTGCAAGCTGATGTATTCAGACTTTATTTTTCCTTCTGGTATTAAATCTGAATGAAGGTGATCTTCTACAATGCATCAGGTTGGTGGTATTTGCTTGAAGATCAGGGAAGATTTTTTATGGATTTTTCTTTGGAATATTTTGGTACGACTAAAGGCCGGGTGGTTGAAATACGAAAGGAAGATATTGATAACCTGAAAATGAAAAAAAGATTATTGCCGTTTAGTTTGAATATTGATCCAAACGATCAAGTCAGGTTGATGCCGATTTTTGAGACTGCCGAATACATTTCAACAACGTCAAGTCCGCATTGTTCGGATGATGATCTGAGTGGTGAATTACTCCAACAGGTGAAGCAGGCCATTGAGTCTTTTAATTGCCAGTCATAAAAAATGTAAGATTCCTTGCGCTCCTTCCATGTCAGTGATCCAATCTGTTCGTTATCCGTATATCATTCATTCAGTGGGATTTCTATCATGTTAAAAACATTTATCGCTCTGGGAGCATTGGTTATGTCATCTTTTGTGAGTGCTTGTCCTGAATATTTGCAAGGTGAATATCGTAAGTTGCATTCACAGAAAAATATTGATTTATGTGAATTGACCAAAGGCAAGCCGGTATTGGTTGTCAATACTGCCAGTCACTGTGGCTTTACTTCCCAATTCAAAGGATTGGAAGCGCTGCATCAACAATACAAAGATAAAGGGCTGGTTATTGTGGGTTTTGCCAGTGATGATTTTAATCAGGAAGATGCAGACGAGGGAAAGGCGGCAGAAATTTGTTTTCTCAATTTTGGTGTAACTTTTACTATGTTTTCACCTACGCATGTGAAAGGAAAAGATGCCAATAATTTATTTAAGTATCTCGCAACAGAGTCCACTGCACCCAAGTGGAATTTCAATAAATATTTGTTGGATAGCGAAGGCAAATTCGTCAAACATTTTGGCAGTATGACCAAGCCTGATTCAAAATCATTGACTGAGGAAATTGATAAGTTGTTGGTGGTGAAGGAGTAGGCCCTTTCACCCCCTCCTAACCTCCCCCTTGGCAAGGGGGAGGAACTTGACTCCCTCTTTAATTCATACGAAGTGAGATCTGTCCCCTCCCCTTGCCAAGGGGAGGGTTAGGGTGGGGTGAAATCACCAAAAAATCTTCACCAACATCTGCAAAGATAAAAACAATAAAAATATCGCAAAATATTTTTTCAATTTTTCTGTCGGTAATCTGTGTGCGAGTTTTGCACCCAGTGGCGCAGTGAACACGCTTCCGCAGGCCAAAGACAAAACTGCGGGCCACACCAAATAACCAATTGAAACTCCTTTGATACTTTCATCAAAATGTAATGCATAACTAACCGCACCGGTCATGGCAATAGGCAAGCCAACAGCCGCGGAAGTGGCAATTGCATTGCGTAAATGAACATTGCACCAGAGTAAAAATGGCACTGTCATAGTCCCGCCACCGATCGCCACTAATGTAGAAATTCCACCAATGCCCGAGCCAGTTAAGGCTAATAAACCGGTTGAGGGGAGTTGTCGTGATGGTTTGGGTAAAATATTACTCCACATTTTCCAGGCGACTATCGCCATAAAACTTGCAAAAAATATTGCCAGAAAATTGTTGGATAAATGTGTTGCGATGAGCGATCCAATAAAAGTACCTGCCAATATACCAGGTACAAATTTCATCACCACCGGCCACAAAATCGCTTGATGTTTTTGATGGGTGATAATACTGGCAATCGCCGTGGGGATAATAGCCGCCATGGATGTGCCCAATGCAAAATGCATGAGTTGTTGCTCGGGAAAATTCAGATAGCCAAAACCCAGTGCCAATAGGGGAACCATAATCCCGCCGCCACCTATACCAAATAATCCGGCACAAAATCCGGTAAAAGCCCCGGTGAGTAACAGAAATAACATGATGTGAATATCAAACATAAATATTTTTCCAGCCGCGCATCAATGCAAAATAATATTCATCTTCCGTTTGCAGTGTGAATTTTTTCAAAAAATTCTGGATGTCCGGGTTTTCTTTCATTGCATCCAATTTTTTTCTGATGGGGGATAAATGTGATCGCAAAAAAGGATTGGTTGCCAGTTCGATTTTGATGTTGGAGGGAATAGAGGGGATGCCTGCTTCACGCATTTTTGTTACCTGATCAAACCGTTGTAGCAACATTGGGTTGTCAGGTTCAATATGCAAGGCAAAATGTAAATTTTGTAATGTGTATTCGTGCGCACAAAAAAATTCTGTGTGTTCAGCTAATGCTGCAATTCGTTGCAGCGAGCGATAAAGATCGCCGACTTGTCCTTCCATATTCCGGCCACAACCTGCGCCGAATAACATATCGCCGCAGAACAGATGATTCTGCGTCGGGTTCCAATAAATAATGTGGCTATTGGTGTGCCCGGGTGTCTGCCAGATATCAAACCTGAACGACCGCCATTCAACCTGATCACCCTCGGTTAATACG
>CAMLRJ010000620.1 GCA_946482345.1 uncultured Cellvibrio sp. | reverse complement strand
CCGAACGCCGATAAATTTAATAACGGCAAGACACCAGACTATAGCGATCTGAGTTTTAACTGGAGTTACCTGCCCAAACCTTACCTGATCGTTTACCTGTCGTGTACCAACCTGCTGGGACGTGATAATATCTTCGGCTATGAATATAGCACACAGCAAAACGCGGAAGGTATATATAACGGCAGACCGATCCGCCAGGCGGCACCGCGATTTCTATTCCTGGGTATATTCATCACCTTGTCAAAAGATAAATCTGTAAATCAATTACCAAGTTTATAATCTATAATCCATAACCCTTAAAATATATACAATATGAAAACATTAAACATCATTCCGGTTCTGATCGCGCTGTTGATCGTAGCTGTCTCAAACATTACGTTTGCCAACGACAGCAAGTATATAGAAGCCATGCAAAAGAATATCGAGGCTGTATATACTGCTAAATCTATTCCCGACTATCAAACGGCTGTCAATGCCCTGGAGCGCATCGGTGCTGCCGAAAAAACAAAATGGGAGCCATTCTACTACGCATCATTCGGGTATATTATGATGAGCAACCAGGAGAAAGACAAAGCGAATAAAGACACTTACCTCGATCAGGCCGTTACTGCGTTGAACAAGGCAAAAGCCATCGTTCCCAACGAATCAGAAATTATAGCATTGGAAGGTTTTATATATATGATGCGCATACCGGCCGATCCTGCCGCACGCGGTCCGCAGTATACACCAATGGCGATGCAGGCGTTCAACAAAGCTATAGCTGTTAACCCGGAGAATCCACGCGCGCTGGCCTTGCTCGCACAGATGCAGTTGGGAATGGCTCAGTTCTTCGGATCATCAACAGCAGAAGCATGTGCTACCAATACAAAGGCGCTTGAAAAATTTGCATCCTTTCAATCAGAAAACCGCTGATTCCACGCTGGGGCCTACAGATGGCGGAAGAGGTGAAGGGTAAATGTGGAAAGTAGCTGTGAGCTTTGAGCTGCGCGCCATGAGAAGTGGTTGCTGGCTGCTGGCTTCTGGCTACAGGAAGTGAGCGGTATATTTACGATTCTTACTTCTTACTCTTACTGATGAAGCTTTATTTGTAACTATAAATATAATTTTTTCAATGGCAACAGGCGCTGCTGCTAAATTCTCGCAGCTCAAAGCTCGCGGCTACTAGTACTACATTGTCACTGTAATAGTATTAAAAATCAAATAGTTAATTAATTTTAAGCTGTCTCCTTTTAAAAAGAAAATAGCCCTCGAGGCACGAGGGCTATTCAGAGGAAAAGACAGGTAAGTTTAAAAACAGATGCTAACTGCTATGAGACTTTGGTTGGCGTCCAAGCCAACCTACGCACTTATCTGAAGCATTTCCAAACGGAGTTCAAGATAGGTTCTTTCGATCAAAGCCACAATGCCTATATATATCTTCGTGGTCTGCTAAAAGGCCAAACCGGCAAACGGAATATTGAAAGAATCAGTCAACTTGAAAGTGACTCGATTTATCAACGTCTTCATCACTTCATATCTCATTCAGCTTGGGATAGCCAACAAGTAGTTGATCTAATCCAAAAGCTCAATCAGGAAATTCTACAGGGAAGCTTTGGCTATATTATTGACGAGCGATCACAAGCCAAGAAAGGTAAATATAGTGTTGGTGTAGGCCGACAATATTGTGGATCTACCGGTAAGATTGATAATTGTCAAACAGGAGTTTATGCTGTGCTCACAACGCCCACTATAACCTTACCTTCTAATTTTAGATTATTTATTCCTCAAGAATGGCTTACTGACAAGAAACGCTGTAAAAATGTTCAGCTTCCGGGTGGAACAACTGCCAAAAGTAAAATTGATTTGGCTATTGAAATGATTGAGCAAGATCGCAGCAGAGGAATTTTTCCGCTCTGGTATGGCGGAGATAGTTTGTATGGCAGAGCCTGGAAGTTAACTCATTTCATTGAGCATGATTGTCAGGCGTATTTTGTAATGGATACTTCAAAAGATCAACAGATATACCTTACCGATCCGACTGCCGATTCTCATGCACGTCCTGTTGCAATCGAGGATTATCTGAAGAGTATTTGTTTGTCCAAACAAAAAATAGTCACCTATGAAAAACAGAAGAAGGCCAGAGTTCATGCTCTTGAAGTCTTTACACGACATACCAAGTTTGACGGATTAACAGCATCTAGAAGAGTACTTATCATTAGTAAAGGGCTAAAGAAAAATGACAAGGTAAAATTCTCTCTAACTAACTTTTCATTACAACAAAAGAATGTTGCTCAATTAGTATATATGCAAAGAGCTCGGTTTACTATAGAACAATATTTCCGCGAAGCCAATCAGACTGCCGGGATGGGCGACTACCAGGTACGGTCTTACAAAGCTTGGTTGCATTGCCAGACGCTAACCATGATGCTCATGCAACTCTTGAATATTATAAGGCTTAAGCTTTTGAAAACGAAAAATATAACCCTTTTGACTCTTGTCAACTGCATCCATCTTTTTCTTCTCAAGGTCAAAAACTACAAGATGATTATCCTTGGGGTGATTCAAAAGTATAAAGCAGAAACAAACACCTCATAATCTTTACTTTACAGTGACAATGTAGTACTAGCTGCTAGTTTGAGTTTCTTAAATTAAACGTTCTCGTTACCTAGCTGAAG
>CAMLRJ010000619.1 GCA_946482345.1 uncultured Cellvibrio sp. | reverse complement strand
GCTGGTGTAGTCGTCAAATATGATTTCCTGGAGTGGATTGAACTGACCCTGCGCGCCGTTTTCTCCAAAGAATCCTTCGACTCGCACCGAACTAGTGGCAGTTCCTCGGATGAAAAGATCATTGCCCGAACGCTTAAAATCAAGCTTTTCCCGCGAAACACCCGTCAATTTGAGCACGTTGATGGAGCCCGGCTCTGCGACTGCATCGCCCCGGATGACATCTGCGCCTCCATCGCTTGAGATTTCATAAACGTCATTGCCGCTTCCTCCGACAAACACGTCACCCGAGAAACCACCGCCAATCAGCAGGTCATCGCCACTGCCACCATCTAACTCCACACCGAGCCGCGTGGCTGTCAATGTGTCATTGCCGCCCATGCCTCGAACTATCGCTGTTTGCGTGCCAATAGAATTTCCCTGAACCAGCACAATGGAATTGTCGCTGTCGTTGCCTGTAACGGTCACGCTTGACAGCCCCTCCATGCCGACATTTGCGTGTTCGACGTTTTCGGGCAGGGAATAATCAGCTATGCCGCGAACATAAACTGTGTCATTTCCCCCTCCTGTAGCCTCAACGACGACATCTCCCATTTGATCAACGTAGAACCTATCGTTACCGCCGCCTCCAACTAACCTATCAGCACCCGCTCCACCGTCCAGGAAATTGGCGTTCTCGTCACCTGTCAGAGTGTCATTAAACGCACTACCGACCAACCCCTCAACGGACTTCAGCTTATCCCACCCCGCAGACCCCGTGTCTTGGGCTTCGGCAATGGCCAGAGAGACACCAACACCGGCCGAGGCAGTTCGATAGCTCGCTCGGTCGTCGTCATCGTTCGATCCAATGAGGGTGTCGTTTCCTTGATGGCCGTCGAGCTCAATGGGCAAAATGCTCGACGGGATCGCACTGGCGTCAAGCAGGTTATCCAAAGAATTTCCGACATACCTCGCAATAACAGCATCCATGTTATACGCGTGAATGGTATGCACCAAAGTAGGAGTTACTTTTATATTTTCCAAATGTTCCGGCAGCTTGGCATAAAAAGCATTGGTTAACAATGTATCCAAACCAGCATTTGGTGATTCAACAATATTTACCTTAATCTCACGGTATTCATCAATATTTTGCCAGTGATATTCATAAGCAACTGGAGCAAGAATCGTATAGATGTCATCGCCACCTCCACCCTCAAGAGTATCAAATCCACCTCGCCCCCAATCTAATGCATTATCTGAATCATTACCAACAAGAACATTGTCAAGCTTGTTTCCAGTCACACTCCCCGAAAGCGATCCGCCTAATGTGAGATTTTCCACGTTGGCAGGAAGCGTATAAGAAACAATCGATTCCACCGAATCCATGCCACCATCTGTAGACTCTAAAATACTATCCTCAGTATTATCTATAAAATACTTATCATCGCCAGGGGTTCCTACAAAATGATCACGCCCTCCACCAACAATTTGCATGTTTGACAAAATAAACTGGCGATCCCATGTGGTGCCATCTGCAAACTCAACAAATTCAATACCTTCACCATCAAAAAAGAAATTTTGATCCCGCACCTCAGAATTTCCATTCATCACCCGAAGAACCAATATCCCAGAAGGATAGCCGACAAAACTCTTAATAATCGAAACATCCGAGGGTTTTATACCTGTGTCAAAGACAATTTTATCGACGCCTTCTTTGGCAACTTCAACAATAGTGTCTTTGCCGTCAACTGCCCCGAACTGATAAATATCATCGCCTTGCTGCCCCTTCAGCATGTCACTGCCGCCATTCCCCCTGAGCACGTCATCGGTAAAGTAGCCCCAGATGTCCTCGTCCGATGCATCGCCAAGAAGTGAGAGACGAGCAATAGCCTCAGCATCCCAGGCAACGTTTGGGTAGTCTTCGAACGTCACCACGTCAACGCCTTCCACTCCAAGCCCCTTTAGAGCATGAAAATTGGGGATTCGAATACTTTCCCCCGTGTCTTTAATGGTGAACCTGACGTCGGACGGCACACGTCGGTCCCCCGCCAAGATCGAGAGGTTTTCGCGGGTCACTCGGATGTCCTGAGGTTTAACGCCTGTCTTGAACTTCAGCGTATCCAAACTCTCCGCTGTGCCTCTGGCATTGGAAATCAAGTCTTGGCCGTCGCCTCGGCCAAAAAGGTAAGTGTCTCGGCCGGTACCGGAGACTTGATCACTGCTCGCGACTCTATTGCCCCCAATCAGTTCGTCATTTCCAGCTCCTCCGTCCAGCGTGTCATCGCCGAGACCTCCTACGACGACATCCCGTCCAGCGCTGCCGGTCAGAACATCGTCGCCCGAAGTTCCAACAACGACATTCGTGCCAGGCTCATCGACAGACGATTGGACGAGCAGACTCAGCAACTGCTCTGCGCTTACTCCCCGCCGATCGGTTGCGGTGATTGACACGCTCAAACGGGTGGCGAATGCCTGCGTCGTACTCAGCCGCCCGGTCGCTGAGTCGACCATGAGCCACTCCGGAAGTGGCTTGCCATCGGCGAGTTTGGCTGTATAGGTCAGCACATCTCCTGCGTCAATATCCAGGAAGGTGCCCGCTGGTAAGTCATAGGCCCAGGGCTTCCCTTCCTGAAGCACTTGCTCTTCCAGTGCCGGCCCTACTACGGGGGCATCATTGACG
>CAMLRJ010000618.1 GCA_946482345.1 uncultured Cellvibrio sp. | reverse complement strand
AACGCATGAATACATCCCTGTAGCTCCCTCAAGTCGTCCGTGACTTGAGGGTTTCGAAACCTATGCCCTAACGCCAAACTTGAATTGTGCAATCCGGAGAATGTGGTATCAGGCTTTATCGTTAGTCAACTTCAGATAAATACCCAAGCCAACCAGCAACGCCACTGCCGCCATCAGCATCCACACAGCGCTATTCAAATGGGTAGCGTCACCTAACAAGGATTTGAACATCAACAACAAAGACTCAATCGACACCGCAATGACAATCGCCGACATAAACCGGCTGATGGTGCGGCGGCTGGAGCCCTGGTGGTGGATGTCTTTGTGCAAGAGTACTTCTTCTTCGAGAATCGTTTTGCCAAGATCAAAAATCGCCAGCCCCAGCGTAATTAAAATCACGGTGCTGAACGCCTGCGTCGCGGTGTTGGTGTGTTTGTAGATTACCTCAAATAGAGAGCTGCCCGCGGAATACAACAGCAAACCAGACACCAATACCAGCAGCACACCAATGATGCCGTAGACTAGCTGAAATATCGGATGAATCCGGCGGCGCAGTTCGTCGCCATTGAGAAAGCTGATCAGCTTTTCAAGATTAAAATTTATCACCAGATAACTCACCTTGCCGTCCGTAGCGGTAAACCGCTGAACTGCCGACAAAGCGAGTTGGTGTGTTGCGCTCGACAGATAAGGTGATGTGACCGTAATTGCCCGGTGATTATCCCGCGCCGCCGAATAATACACCCGATTACTTCGATCCGATCCCAAACCAGCTTCGCGCCGCTTCGAGTCCGCAATTCCCGGCGCCGCCGCGGAATCGGTTGTCTGCATACCCTGCTCATCAAGGCAGTACAACAATTCCACAAAAGGATAAGACTTGTACAACTTATCCACCACCTGCCCCAGCTCCTCCGGCGAGCTGGCAATCTTGTTTGGCGCCAGCGTGGTGACAATCGATTCCAACAGACGATCAATCTGCGGCTGGTATTCGTCGTATTTTTTTAACAGGTAAAGATAATTGCGTGGGGTCATGATGGGCGGGGGTTACCTTTTATAAAAAGATATGAGAGATTCAGAAGCTACCAGGTAAAAAAACTTACGTCGACAAAGCCTATTTTACTTTTGACAGAGTATAAGCCTCTTGCAACATTTTGACATCACTAGCGGCTCGGTGATGTCGATATCTCTCCTGCGTCGGCAGCTGAGCAATCAACTCTTTAAATCGACGAGCCTCAACAACAGATAAAAGATCGTAAATTGAAGCAATATGAAAGGGGCGAGCTTTCCTTGTAGCGAAGTATAAGGTGTCAACCCAATCTACATCCCATCGGTCGGCGTCACTGTATAATGCTCCATCAAAGCCAAGCAGAAATTCATTTAGCTGCTGAACAACTTCAACAGCAGGGCGACCTTCCCGAACAAGGGTTTCCCGCGATATACCGTGTAAACTCTCAGCGATTTCGCACCAATATGTCCACGCTGGTTCTGGTTTGATTAACCAGGACTGCACTTCATTGCCCTTTAGAACAGCTATCTCTATTGGGTAAGAATCGAAGTGCAAACCGCTGGCTTCGATATCGATGATGGCAATGTCACTCATAGAAAAAACATAAACTCTTGTGGTGCAAAAATATTTCTTTTTGCAAAAATACTATTCCCAGGCTCTTTGGCCCAAAAATCCTGATCTTCCGGTTTTATAACGGAGAAGGGAGTCTTCAAAGGCGGAACATCTTTACACCACGAGGGGGATTTTTCGGCACTATTTTTGGGAGGCGCACTCCAAATCTCCACCATCCGCTCAATAAGGCAAGCCCTGATTGCCGCCTTTAAAGGATCTGCCAGATCAGTGTTATTTGCATTTTCCAACTTCCAACCTCGCCGCCAAACATACTGAACCAAATCAAGGAAGGCTATCTCATCATAGTTCAATAGCCTATCAATCATCAGATCTAATGTTGCATCAAGACTTTCCATAGGCCTTTTCCCAGATCTGTTCAAAGCGACTTTCAAATAGTTTGTCCGCCACATGCGGAACAAATGGGCGAAAACCCGTCACTTTATTAAAAATTGCTTGCTTATCCGTGGGTTTTATTTCTTTCAAAAAATGAATAGCGTCGTTGATATCCCGCTCTCCACGGAAGGCTGTCAATTTGTGCGCAAGCATTTCATGCCAGTCCGCCGCCTTCAAAACAAGATTGGGGTGACGAAAAATTACCGTATTTGATTTCGATTGAAGCCCAATAAAGCTCACACTATCGTTGAACCATTTGTCTCTGGGCCCATGTTCCAAGCCAAACTCTTCACCGACCTTGTCTACCAACTCCTTTAGCAGGTTAGCTACCACAGGATTATTTGGAAACAAAACATCCACATCATGAGTCATCTGGCGGGAACCATGATAAAGCACACTCACTACTCCGCCACAACAAATAAGCTCAAGACGTTGCTTTTTAGCTTTCAGCAGATCACCAAGCTTATTAAGCGCTTTGAGCATAATAGGTTTTGAAATTTGCGCTCCTGCTCCACCGTAATACATAGTCGTTTCCTTTTTATCCATATTCCGATTTTAATGACTTATAAATACAACAACTAAAACGCAATCTCCGCCAAAATCCCCATCTCTTCCAGCCAATTCTTACGATCACCCGCGCGTTTTTTCGCGAGCATC
>CAMLRJ010000617.1 GCA_946482345.1 uncultured Cellvibrio sp. | reverse complement strand
CAAAAAAGGCTTGGCAATAACGGACGGGAATATTTTAGGTACAGGCAGTTCGTTTTTGGTGGGTTACGAAGAAAACAGTCAGCGCAATTTAATTCGTTATCAATTTGATAATCCGCATATTTTTAATTCACAAATATCCACCAAGCTTTATTACGCCGATACCAGTGATGGAAAAAATACGATTGTGGAACTTGAGCATCCTTTCTATGCATTGGATACGCCCTGGGCAACGGGTATTTATCAAGAAGATTACACTCAGGATGATATGATTCGACATATGGATGAACAAATTAATTCATTTGTTCATCAAAGCGTAAAAAATTCTGTTTATTACGGCGTTGCAACCGATATTAACGATAGTTATACCCAGCGCTGGTTAGTCGGTTTTTCAAAAGAAGAAGACAGTTTTTATCCCAACAGTGAAACCTTGCAGCCAATTCCTTTGCATCGTGAAGCAAACTATCCCTGGATTGAATATCAATATTTGGAAAACCGTTTTGGTATCTACAAAAACGTTAATCAAATTCAACGGCCAGAAGATTTATCACTTGGGCATAATTTTTTGTTACGTGTGGGTTTTGGTGGTGAGACTTTTGACAATACCGACGATGTGTTGCGTTACATCGCCATGTATAACTACCGAGTTGATATGGATGAAGAACATGTTTTTGAATCCGGCGTAACAGTTAATGGGCGACGTCATACCGATCCAGCCTTTGATGATTCAGTTGTTTACGGTGTGCAAGGTGCCTATCATTATTTTCAATCCAGCCATAGTCGCTGGTATCTGGGATTTCAATATCATCAAGGGCATAAGCTGGCGCAGTTTGAAGAGTTAACCCTTGGAGATTTAACCGGCATGCGAGGTTATGCTGCTGATTTTCAACGTGGTGATAAACGTTATTCAGTGACGTTGGAACGTCGTTATTTCACTGATATTCACATTTTTAATTTGGCGCGTTTGGGTGCGGTTATTTTTTATGACACAGGCAAAGCCTGGGGCGTAGACCAGTACGGTAAAAGCAAGTTATTAGGTAATGTTGGATTCGGTTTACGTTTTGCTCCCACAAAAGTGCGCGTCGGGAACGTAGTGCATATTGATTTCGCCGTGCCCACCTCTGCCAAAACTGGCACTGATGATTATCAGTTGAGTATTGGTGCCTTTCAAAAGTTTTAATCCCTGATCTCACGAGGACACACAATGCGAATTCTGCACACTATGCTGCGCGTCGGTAATCTCACGAAATCCATCGAGTTTTATACTCAGGTTCTGGGTATGAAATTATTACGCCAACAGGATTACCCCGAAGGTGAATTTACTTTGGCGTTTATTGGCTATGGCGATGAATCCAACCACACGGTTATAGAGCTGACTTACAATTACGGTGTGACATCTTATGATCTGGGTAAAGGTTATGGTCACATCGCCATTGGTTGTGAGGATGTTTATGCAACCTGCGAAAAAATTCGCGCGGCTGGCGGCAAAATTGTACGCGAACCCGGCCCTATGAAACACGGCACAACGATTCTTGCGTTTGTTGAAGATCCCGACGGTTATAAAATTGAACTCTTGGGTGTTAAATAGGTTTTTTATTTTTCTGTAGGTTGGGCAGCAATGCCCAACGCAGGATTTCAATCGACGAAATTGTTGGGCATTACTGCCCAACCTACGGAGATATCTGTTGAATAAATTAGCAGAATTATATTTTGACAATCGTTTCGTCCGGGATTTACCCGCCGATCCGGTCGAACAAAATTATCCGCGACAAGTATTTCAATCGCTTTATTCTCGCGTTAAACCAAAAGTATTTGCCAATCCTGAATTAATTGCAGCCGCTGAAGATGTGGCTGCATTGTTGGATTTATCATCTGCCGAATTTCAACGGCCTGAATTCGCACAAATTTTTTCCGGTAGTCAGTTGTTGTCTGCAATGGATGCGCACGCGACTTGTTACGGCGGCCATCAATTTGGCCATTGGGCAGGGCAGTTGGGTGACGGTCGAGCCATTAATCTGGGCGAAGTAAAAAATAATCGTAACGAATATTGGACGCTGCAAATAAAAGGTGCAGGCCCAACACCCTATTCACGAACCGCCGATGGCTTGGCTGTATTGCGTTCATCAGTGCGCGAATTTTTATGCAGTGAAGCCATGTTTTATTTGGGAGTGCCGACCACTCGTGCTTTAAGTTTGGTGTTAACAGGCGAACAAGTCAGGCGCGATATGTTTTACGACGGCAATCCACAAATGGAACCGGGCGCTGTGGTCTGTCGGGTCGCCCCCAGTTTTACTCGCTTTGGTCATTTTGAAATTTTGTCCGCTCGACAAGATCTTCAGCTACTCAAACAATTTACTGATACCACTATTGGTTATCATTTTGCGCATTTATTAACAGATAAAAATCGGGAAATTGATCAAGACATTTATCTGCAATTTTTTACTGAGGTTTGTAGAACAACGGCGGTGATGATCGCGCATTGGATGCGAGTGGGCTTTGTTCATGGAGTGATGAATACCGACAATATGTCAATTCTGGGTTTAACTATTGATTACGGACCTTATGGCTGGTTGGAAAATATTGATCCGGATTGGACGCCTAATACAACAGATGCACAGGGCAGACGTTATCGTTTCGCTAATCAACCACAGGTTGCGCTCTGGAATTTGGCGCAGCTGGCGAATGCATTGTACTCTCTCATTCCAGATGTGA
>CAMLRJ010000616.1 GCA_946482345.1 uncultured Cellvibrio sp. | reverse complement strand
ACCACTCAAACCCATTCAGACTTTGCATGAACGTCTCTTCTACTGCTTTGAATTCCGGTGAGTTGGAATAAACCTGGAAATCTTCTTTTTTGTTCCATTGCAACATAATCAATAAATCCGGTGGAGTAATTTCACCTTCCGTTAATTTGTCATAGCGAACAGTTGGTGATTTGATAATGGTTTTTACACCTAATCTGTCGCGCACCACTTGAGTTGCTTTGAAGTACTGATCGTATTTGGCTTTATCTTTTAACCAAATAAATACTACAGAGTAAACTTTGGTTTTATCAAAGCTGATATTCATTTGCTCTTTGATATCGATATCAACGGCTTGCAATTGTTTCCAGATATCCTTGCGCAAGGGTTTGTAGTATTTGATATAAACGGGATCATCGCGGGTTGCACTGGCGGCATCAGCGTCGGGCCACAGATAAAGACCTGATCCGTCAGGGCTTCCTCCTCCCATCACCATGTTGGGTTTGAAGGTGGTAATTTCTTTCATGCCAACTGCCTGGGCTTTGGAAAAGGCATAGGAAAAATATTTTTCTCTGATTGCATCTGTATCGGGTTTACCTTGAGTCAATACAAAGGTCAGCCTCTGTCCGGGTTTGATGACTTCTGCATGAGCTGAGAACGCACAGACTAAAAGCGAAGATGCCATGCCCAAACCAATCGCCCATTTTTTTACACTCAGTAAGAAACACATAAACACTCCTGAATAACTCTTTATCGTTAATGGAGTTGTTATTGAGCCTGCTGCAGGTTTGCCACGCGTCACTTTTGAGCAAAAATGACCTGATTTTCATATCCTGGATTGGTTTTGTTGGCCGTGTGGTTTCCCGTTTTTTGATCTTTCCATTGCATAAAACCCGGCCAATAGCATACAATCGCCGCCCCTGAAAAAGGGCTATACGGCATTAGTCACAAACGCCAGGGGCATATCGCCCGGCTACTTCATGTCCGTCCAGTGTTTTTGGAGCAATAAATGAGTGCATATGCAATTTTTGAAAGCGGTGGTAAACAACATCGCGTAGTGGAAGGCGAAACCCTGAAGCTCGAAAAAATTGAAGTCGCCACAGGCGGCACAGTTGAATTCGACAAAGTGTATCTGGTAGCAAATGGTGCTGATGTCAAAATCGGCGCTCCTGTAGTTTCAGGTGCCAAAGTTATCGCCGAAGTGGTTGCTCAAGGTCGTGCTGACAAAGTGAAGATCATCAAATTCCGTCGTCGTAAGCACCACATGAAGCGTCAAGGTCACCGTCAGTGGTTCACTGAAGTGAAAATCACTGCAATCAAGGCTTAATAGAGGAGTAACAAAATGGCTCACAAGAAAGGGGTAGGTAGTTCCCGCAACGGTCGTGATTCAGAAGCGAAACGTCTTGGTGTTAAAGCTTTCGGTGGCGAATTGGTTTCTGCAGGCAGCATTATTGTTCGCCAACGAGGTACCCAATTTCACCCTGGCACTAATACCGGAATCGGTAAAGACCACACCATTTTTGCGAAAGTGGATGGCAAAGTGAAATTTGAAGTCAAAGGTGAGCATAGCCGTCGTTTCATCAGCATCGAAGCTGTGTAATTACGGTTAGTCATCTGCTGGTTGCGAGAGTGACTGGCAACAAAAACAATAAAAAAGCCCTGTCGATATCCGCCAGGGCTTTTTTATATTATGTTCAGGATGAACGGGCAGATGATTGCTCCTGCATAATCTGCACTCCCATCATCCTGATGGTCGTATGTCGCGGGTGCATGTATGCACAGGAGCGACCCATTTTAAAAGCTTGACCCCGCCCTAACCCTCCCCTTGCCAGAAGGGGACAGGTCCCTCCCCCTTACGAAGGGGGAGGTTAGGAGGGGGTTTGTTTTCCTTGGAGATAATCGTGAAATTTGTTGATGAAGCCCCTATATCAGTCGAAGCCGGTAAGGGCGGTAACGGAATGATGAGTTTCCGTAAGGAAAAATTTATCTCTAAAGGTGGCCCTAACGGTGGTGATGGTGGTGACGGCGGCAGCGTGTATTTGGTTGCCGATGAAAACCTGAATACCCTGATCGACTACCGCTTCCAGCCAAAATACAAAGCTGAGGATGGCGAAAAAGGTGGAACCAAAGATTGTACCGGTGCAAAAGGTGCCGATTTATTTCTGCCTGTCCCTGTTGGTACAACTGTTGTTGACCAGGACACCGAAGAAGTTTTCGGTGATTTGACTGCGCATGGTCAGCAATTAAAAGTTGCACAGGGTGGCTTCCACGGATTGGGCAATACCCGTTTCAAATCCAGTACCAATCGCGTGCCTCGCAAAACCACGCCTGGCACGCCCGGTGAAAAACGTAATCTCAAACTCGAATTAAAAGTATTGGCTGATGTAGGTATGTTGGGTTTGCCTAATGCCGGTAAATCCAGTTTTATTCGTGCAGTCAGTTCCGCAAAACCTAAAGTGGCTGATTATCCATTCACCACGCTTGTACCTAATTTGGGTGTGGTAAAAGTTCAGCAGCATCGCAGCTTTGTGATCGCGGATATTCCAGGATTAATTGAAGGCGCGTCTGAAGGTGCTGGCCTTGGGGTAAGATTTTTAAAACATTTAACGCGTTGCCGATTGTTATTGCATATTGTGGATATGGCGCCGGTCGATAATTCTGATCCAGCGGACAATGTTCGTGTTATCGCCAATGAATTGCAAAAATTCAGTCCGACACTCGCCAGTCGTGACCGATGG
>CAMLRJ010000615.1 GCA_946482345.1 uncultured Cellvibrio sp. | reverse complement strand
CTTTAAAAAAATATTCGACACTGCCAGATTTAGGTACCTACGAAGGCGACGGTAAATATCCCCTGACACTGCTTGGCCACGCAAATGCTCTGACTTTTAAAACAGGAGTTGGTTTGGGCGATAGAGTTAACGGTAAAACGGTTGCTGATAATTTAATTGCAAAAAATCTAAAAGCTAACACCTTCCCTTTTTGTTTGATTGCAGGCTGCAGTGGCGCAGCGGATAAAAAAGCAGGGCTTTATATTACCATTGGCGACATCCTCAAAATTCCTGTAGTCGCTTCAAGCACCAATATTAAAATTAGCAGAGCCGGTGAAGAACTTCACCTGACTCCACAAAGCTCCGGCGTATGGCGAGTTTATTTTCCTGATTCTGAAGAGCGCTATGAATTAACTACCAGTCGATGCGACGCTATCAGGGCAATACTGGATAAACAGGAATTCAAATGCAAAGTGGGTGTTGCCTGATACTCAGGCATAAAAAATATTCTGTATGGTACAAAAGAATTTTTATACCATACAGGATATTGGTTATGAAAATAAAATTGATAAATCCACATCAATTTCATTCACTGTAAATGACCTCTTCATAGGCTTCGTATAGCAATTCTGACTGTTCTTCGGTTAACTCTAACGAAAACGGAAATTCAGCCCACAAAGCACCAAAGTAACATTCCAAATAATCCTGTCCATCCATCCTTGCAATTTCACGAGCTTCGACCAATGCTTTTTTAACCAGGGCAGTGACTTTTTCTTGATCAGGAAATGCTTTTGGCAAAGCCTTTTCCAGTTTTTCCATAATTTTTTCTGTCGCGGCCATAGGATCCTTGACTTGTTTCATAGGCTTCACCGAAGGATCAAGCCCTTGCAAACCTTTTTGCACAAACTCATCATTTGCAAACATAGGCAAAACCGATTCAACATAGTCAGCATGCTGTTCTTTCCATGCAAGCACCTCCTTCAACACAGCTCTGGATTTTCCAAAACTGATAATTAATCGAACTGTATAAGGGTGTTTAATTTTTCCAAGAGTTTCTATGTAACCAAGCATTCTGGCTTTGGAAATTCCATCGAGCAACCAACTCATATCAGCATCGATTAGTTTATCCATACCTTCCAGATACATAGCTCGTTGGTCAAGATAAGCCACGCCATATTTTTCAAAATTCTTCCAACGAACCGCTGAAGTTACCGTTAGCCCACTCATAAACCATGGGCCTTCTGCAGAAGAATACTCTTCGATAGGCATGTCAATTGATTTGTCTGGCAGATAAGCCAAATGATTACTGAGCCTGGTATTTTTCGGACGCGTCGCAATCAGCTGACTGATGGTTTTTTCGATTTGCTTACGCGCATCATCACTCATACGCAACATTAAATAGCCCAGCACCTTAAGTGCAATACGCGTGTGACCATCTTTATCTTGCTTACCATTCCATTGTTTTTCAGTATACGCAGCCAGTCGTTCAACTATGGCGCCAGCCAAAGCTTCGGCTCCGATAAAATGTTCCAGAATATAAAATGCGGGTGGCGCTTGCCATCCTGAATAAACATCATCACCCGGCATAAATTCATCAAGCATTATCCGCGCAGTTTCGAGTGTAGGAGTTTTGTCTTCCAGCTTAAGAAATTTTTTCCATTTCTTTTCAAATTTCGGTTTTAATATTTTGTCGTAACCTGGATCAGTCGGATATGTATGTACATAGGCAATCGCAACCTTGGTTGGCCATATTATGTCGTAAACAGGATCAATCGAACTTTGTGCGGCTATGGCTTTTTCTTCCCACTTTTTATTATCTTTGTGCGCATCGTCCAGCAATACCAACTCAGGGTAACCTTGATCAAACAGCTCCAGATCACTCTCATAAAATGTTTTAAAGGAAGGATGACGCTTGGAAGTTGCGAACTTGGAGACAGGAGGTAACCGGCGAAGTGTTGTGGATTGTGGTTTTTCCTGTGTTTTCGAATCCACTTTTTTTGTTGCAGATTTTTTTGTTGATACATCAGCATTAGTCGATGAGCCTATTTCAACATAGCCTTTTTTCAATTTTTCATTCAGTACTTTAGTCGCTTCTTTTAAACAAGCCTCCTGGGAGTCAAACGTTTTGGTATTAGAAGTACCTGCAGTACCTGACTTTCCATAAGTGACTGTAAAGGATTTTCCAGAAACTTCGATATTCCAGAATTTGTTTGATGTGCCATCCTGATAATGCAAGTCTTTCTTCATTTTTATCGACTCCAAGTTATTAATAATTGACTTAAATAATTACTCAAAACTATTTTGAGTTAATTCCCGGAAAAACAAACACAGTTCTCGCTGACTTTTCAGAAATCTTTTGATATTTCGCATAGGCTTTGGAAGCGTCGCCCGCTACTGTTTGTTGGTCGGAATGCTCAAGCCAACTGATAACTGCCGCCTCCAAACTATAGGCCTCTGGCGCCATAAAACTGCGGGTTGTCAGCAATAGGGATGTTGGCGAATCGATCAGGTTTTTAAAATACTCGTGACTTTTACAAGCAAGAATAATTGCACCGCGAGCTAATTGATCATTAGGATTTTTCTGCAACTCAGGCGGATAAAAATCCATTAAACCGTTGTGCCCAACATAAGCAATCACATGTGCATCTCGCCCCACAGCAATGTCTGTTTGATCGGCTGTGATTGTTTGTGAGTGAGTGCCTTGAGTAATTTTCAGAAATTGCTCAGTGGCTGCCGCTATTT
>CAMLRJ010000614.1 GCA_946482345.1 uncultured Cellvibrio sp. | reverse complement strand
CTGGTCAAGATTGTCGCTGAATGTTCAACTGAAAGACAAACATTATTATTTTCCGCAACTCTTGAACAAAAAAATCTGCGACAACTGATTCAGGACGTGATGGCGAATAAACAAGCAGAAAAAATTATTATTGATGATGCGCCGAATCCGATTGATCACAAAATGATATTAAGTGACGGTAATCCACATAAAAATAAATTGTTGATTGCTTGTTTGCAAAATTATGCCCATCAAAAAGCGATTGTTTTCGCCAATACAAGAGCGCGCGTTGATGAATTGAATCTGCTACTAAAGAAACACGAATATGCAGTGAGTTTGTTGCATGGTGAAATTACACAGGATGAACGAAAAAAAGCACTGGATCGTTTCCGCCAAAATAAAACCACAGTGTTGGTGGCAACTGATGTGGCGGCTAGAGGTTTGGATATTGAATCTGTTGAGTTGGTTGTTAATGTTGATATGGCCTATTCCGGCGATGAATATTTGCATCGGGTGGGACGCACGGGCAGGGCAGGGCAATCAGGATTGGCAATCAGTTTCGTTACTGCGAAGGACTGGAATCTAACAAAAGGTATAGAACGCTATTTAGGCATTCAAATGGAAATTGCGCAAGTGTCAGGTTTAACTGCTGCATACAAGGGGCCTGAAAAATTAAAAACATCTGGCAAAGCAGTGGGTATTAAAAAGAAAACAACAGAAAAACCCAAAGCACCCGAGAAAAAAGTGAAAGAGCGATTAAGAGATAAAAAAAATATTGGCAAGCGTCGCCAAGCCTCTGCATCGGCAACCGATTTACAAACCCGGGATGGGTTTGCGCCGCCTAAAAAGAAATTGATAAAAAAAATAGAAGATTTGAATGATGAGTAATAAGCCATAAAAATCGTTTGACCTGATTATAAATTCGGCCTAATATCAAGATGAAAGGGAAATTTCTTCAGGTACCAAGCTCTACCTAAATAATTGAGCTTTCCCCCAAAAAATCATTGAGGAGGTGTTTAAGCAAAAAAATCCTCGATCAGTTTGCGACTTGGTTATAAACAGTGGCAGCTTGCGCTGCAGATGTTAATCAAAATCACATGGGGACGCATATATGGCAAGAAAATCGCAGGCCAAACACTACAGCAAAGGTGGTTCAGGCAACAACGATTTCTGCAACGACGATTTTAACAACAACAATTTCTACAAAAGCGATCAGGAAGATTATAAACGTGGAGGACACTCGTCTCGCCACAAATCGTCCCGACGATCGACGCGTAATGATGACAACATCATTGAAATAAAGTCCCGATCACAGCAACTGCAAACCGCTTACTCTCCTCCCCGATCTGCCCAGCCGCTTAACGCAAGAACGAAATCCCAACAGCGATATATCAATGCAATCAATAGTCACATGTTAACTTTTGGTATTGGCCCGGCAGGGACAGGAAAAAGTTATTGTGCAGGCGCATTGGCAGCTGAAGCATTGGAATCGGGAAGAATTGAGAGAATTATTTTGACTCGTCCAGCTGTTGAGTCAGGAGAAAGTCTTGGATTTTTACCGGGAAACCTTGATGAAAAGTTTTCAGTTTACATCGATGCATTCCGCGATATTTTAAATGAACGTTTGGGCGCTGGTACAGTTGATTACTGTTTGCGTCATGGGCGAATAGTTGCTGCGCCATTAGCGTTTATGCGAGGCAAAACTTTTAACAGTAAAACCTTTGTGATTTTGGACGAGGCCCAGAACACATCACCTGCACAAATGAAAATGTTTTTAACGAGAATTGGTGAAGACTGCAAGGTAGTGATTAATGGCGATATTAATCAAAGTGATATTCGCGGTCCCAATGGATTGGCAGACGCAGTTGAGCGTTTGACAGATTTACCCAATGTTTACGTACATGAATTCAAACGTGAAGATATTGTACGAAGCGGATTGGTTAAAGATATTATTGATCGATATGAATTAACCGAAGAAAGTTAATTGCCTGTTATTGTTGAATAGATTGCTACCTGTGACTTCGCGTGACAGGTAGCTTCTTTTTGATCTGCTTATTTTTCAAATGCTATTTTTGATGTCGATAAATTTTACTAGGCAGAGGTCGTCTATTATTGATGCAGGGTCGTCTATGATTGGTGCCTGGGTTGTTTTGGTCTGTAATGATTGTTTTCCGGCTCAATTTTAGATCTTTAGGTCGCCGACCTATAAAAATGAGACGTGTTTCACAAATTTACGCTTGAGTGGCATGAATCTTGAACGCCTGCGTAATGTCATGTTTTTGGGTTGGGCGCCAATAAAATGACCTATGGCGGCTAAATTCTTTTATTACTCTTTGGATAATTCAATGTTTCAAGGTTTCTATTTTCCCGGCAATTGTTCAATTATAAAAATCTTTCTTGTTTGCGGTGCCCTGTCAGCTTCTCCGTTAATCGCCCAGGAAACCGTGTTGGCCAGTGAAGCCGAAAACGAGGTAATCAAGGAAATAGTGACCCAGGCAATCAATTTCAGCCCCGAAGTCCAAGCCGGATGGCATGAGTTCCTGGCGTCCAGACAAGACATAAAAATTGCCAAATCAGGATATTTACCATCGGTTGATCTGTCAGGTTCTGTTGGTTCCAGACGGCGAGATTACGATGGTCGTGGTGGTTATAGTGCCAATCAGGGGCAAATCAGTCTTACCCAAAGCTTATTCGAAGGCTTTAAAACGGCCGGAGAAGTTGAACATTTCAGTCAAGCCAGCCA
>CAMLRJ010000613.1 GCA_946482345.1 uncultured Cellvibrio sp. | reverse complement strand
AATGTCCAAATAAGAGAATTTATCAGGGTTATCATCACCCGGCTGCTCGATCATTTTAGAATAGTCGAGCGAACGGCCGTCAACACGCGGCGGTGTTCCGGTCTTCATCCTTCCGGCTGTGAATCCCATTTTTACCAAATCCTCAGTAATGCCGTAAGCAGCGCCCTCTCCTGCCCTGCCTCCGCCGAACTGTTTCTCCCCAATATGGATCAATCCGTTCAGGAATGTGCCGTTGGTGAGCACCACGGCTTTCGCCTTTATTTCAATTCCAAGCGATGTACGGATTCCGGCAATCCTGCCATCCTCCACCAAAAGCCCGGACACCATTTCCTGGTAAAAATCAAGATTGGGTGTGCGCTCCAGCATCAGCCTCCATTCTTCGGCAAAACGCATCCTGTCGCTCTGCACACGCGGACTCCACATGGCAGGCCCTTTCGATTTGTTGAGCATCCTGAACTGGATTGCGGTCTTGTCGGAAACAATTCCCGAATACCCGCCAAGCGCATCGATCTCACGCACGATCTGCCCCTTTGCGATGCCTCCCATGGCAGGATTGCACGACATCTGGGCAATGTTTTGCAGGCTCATGGTAACAAGCAGCGTTTTCGAACCCATATTAGCGGCAGCCGCAGCAGCTTCGCTTCCCGCGTGCCCTGCACCCACCACTATCACATCATAAACCTCGTTAAACATTTTATTTTCTCCTGTTGTTCCACGTGGAACACAAATTATCCTGGTTAAAAAATTTCGATTTGTTCCACGTGGAACGGTTTTTTTAAAAAGGCGTTTAAGCTACTGTTCCACGTGGAACAGCGGCATTAAAGAACAATTTTTACATCAAAAACCTTGCCGTCAACCATTTCAATAACTCCAACATAAGCTCCTCCAGAAATAGGCTTAGCTGTATATGTGGTGTTTAAAACATTATCTGAAAAAGAGATTAATCGTCCGCTCATATCATAGATCCTTACGCTCTTTATCATGTTGTCGTTGCTTAGAATTACAACCTTATCATTTACATTTAGAATCACAACACCACTATCATGCAGAGAAGAATTTGTGCCCATTACACCCATCTCCAAGACGCAAAAGACCCGGAACATCATGGGGCTCTGTCCAACTTTGATAATGAGGTGCTACAAGAACGTTAGTGTTGTTCTGAACAAAAACAGACCTGATATATCGTGATGGCCACTCCCCAGTATCAAAAGATGCGTCAACAGTGCCATCGCTATTAATTAACGCGATATCATCAATGCCGCTATTCCCCAACGAGTTGAAAAGTCCCGAGACCAATGTTTTCCCAAGATGTTTTCTAATACAATATACCCCAGAGTTTGGCTGCTCCTCAATAGTTTCCGCATCCTGAATAGTAAAAGATTCATCAAGGGCACCGTCTTCGTTAGTCCTAAGGAGGAAAAAGTAGCTGTCGTCATCATTGAACAAACCTCCTGCTAAAATTTTACCATCTTCTTCAATAAAAATAGAATTAATAACGCCTGTAATATTCTCGTGATAGTAAAACGAATCGTCAACGCTTCCGTCTGGATTTAAACGCCCTAAACCAGATTCGAGGAGGTACCACCCACCTATAATTAACTTGCCGTCTTCAAGAACTTTAACCTGTGTTGTATAGCCGAAAGCGCCGGAAACTTCAGGGGAAAAAGAAGCGTCGTGCGACCCGTCATCATTCAACTTTACTAATCCCACACTTCCGCATGCGAAAATCTTATTATCATCTGCCAATTCAATATCATGAATGCCATTATCATACGACTCATAATAGTCAAAAAGATCGCCAGTGTCAAAGAAAGGATCTAAACTACCGTCTGGCTTTAGCCTTACAAGAATTTTTTTGTCCTGCTCATTATATTTTTCAAAATTACCCCCTATTAAAATCTTACCGTCAGGGCATAGTTCTACAGAAAGAATAAAGGGAAGAGACCCATCGCTTCTCGATGCGCCAACGCCAGGATCAAAACTCTCATCTAACGATCCGTCTGCATTAATGCGTGCAATACATCGACGGTCGACACCATTGTATTCGGTAAAATATCCAACTACAATAATCTTTCCGTCAGGCAATGCAACAAAATCATGAATATCACCATTTGCCCCTGTTTCTCCTTCATTAAATGTAGGGTCTATTGGAATGGTTTGAGCATAGGCCGTAAACGATAAAAACACAACTAGCAAAGAGAGATTTTTCAACATAATAAGTTTAGTTTAATTAGTAAACAGCTGCATCTTCTCCTCCTCCTTAGCACGCATTACCTGCGAGTCTTCATCGGTCTTATCCTTGTAACCGCAGTAATGCAGTATGCCGTGAGCCATAACGCGCCTCAGTTCCTCATCAAAAGAAACATTATAGTCCTCCGCATTGTCTTTAACCCTTTCGACAGAGATAAAAATATCTCCGCTAATAAGGCTGCCCATGGTATAGTCAAAGCTGATGATGTCCGTCAGCGTATCATGGTCAAGGAATTCTTCATTCATCTTGAGGAGATAATCATCATCACAAAAAATGTAGTTGATCTCACCTTCTGTCTTGTCTTCTGACTCAATTACGCGCGACAACCAGTCTTCATATTTAGCCTCATCCTGAAGCTCAAAGCCGGTCTCATAGTTAAAGCTAATCATCTTGCTTAAAGTAGGTTTGCACCCTTTGATTAAAATTTGGGCGCAAAGGTAAGCTTTGTCTGTTTAATATCTCTACACTATTCA
>CAMLRJ010000612.1 GCA_946482345.1 uncultured Cellvibrio sp. | reverse complement strand
GTTGTTGGGCTTGTGCAAATAATTCTTCTGAGCGGGTCATAGTGAGTCCTGAAATATGTTTAATTTTTATGTAGGGTGGGCAAAAAGCGAAGCGTGCCCACCGTGTTCGACAATTTGGTGGGCACGCTTCGCTTTATGCCCACCCTACAATTTAATAAAGTGTTTTGTTTGTATTTCAATATTCGGAGCAGAAAAAAGTGCGTGACAAACCGCAATTTTATCTGCGCCTGCTTCTAAAACAATGGCGGCATTTTCAGTGGTAATGCCGCCAATCGCAACTATTTTGATCTTGGGAAATTGTTTTCGAGCCTTGATTAACAAATCCAAAGGGGCATCCTGTGCATCCGGTTTTGTATTGGATGAAAAAAAACGTCCGAAGGCAATATAACTTGCGCCATCGTCAATTGCTTTTTTTGCCAGTTCCAATGAGTTGTGGCAAGTGACACCGATGATGGCATCTTGTCCGAGAAGCTTGCGCGCTGCCTGTACATCACCATCTGTTTGTCCCAAGTGGACGCCATGAGCACCGATTTTTTTTGCCAGTGTTGCATCATCATTAATAATGAGTGAGGCATTATACGAATCACAAATTTTCAGCAGGCGGGCGGATTCATCAAAACGTTTTTTTTCATCCTGTGATTTATCGCGATACTGTACCCAGCGACAACCGACTTTCAAGGTTGATTCAACGCCGGAAAATAATTTATCGCCGGGCAATAAGATTGAGTCGGTGATGGCGTACAACATAATTAAAAAGGTTTTACCACAACTAAAATGACTATGGCGAATAGTATCAACACCGGAACTTCATTGAATATTCGAAAGAACTTATGCGATTTGGTACAGCGGTCATCACGCAATTGTTTGAAATAGGCGACGCAGGCATGGTGATAAACAGTGAGCAAAACTACCAGTGATATTTTGCACCAATACCAGATTTGGGTTGAGTAGTAATCCCAGTTGAGGTACGTCATCCATATGCCAAAAATATAAACGGCGATCATCGAGGGGTTGCCAATAATACGCAGTAATTTTTGTTCCATGATGACGAATCGGTCGCGGCTGATTTTATCTTCGCTCATGCTGTGATACACAAACAAGCGCGGTAAATAAAAAATAGCAGCCATCCAGGTGATAACTGCAATAATGTGCAGAGCTTTGATCCATAAAAACATAATTTAAATCCTGTAGTAGTTGTCTATTTTGTTGCGACTAATAATGCCAAGCGGTTGGTGATCGTCTGTCAGTGATTCAACCCAGAGTGCATCTACCTGATGATGATTCATTAATTGCAATGCTTCATACAAATTGGCATCAGCTGGAATGCGCGCCAGATCATAACGCCGTGCCGGTATTTCATGCAGATTAATATTTTCTTGATGCGATATATTTTGTAAATAAAGATGCAGATCAGCAGGATGCAATAATTGATTGGCATCGCGCAATAAAATCCAATGCGGATGATGATTCAATAATTGATTGGCGGTTTCTAACGTTAATTCATTTGGTGCTTCAACCAGATGCCTGTCCATCAATCCACGAACGCCGGTGTGCGACAACAATTGTTCGGTAATTTCGGGGCTGCGAAATTTTCCCTGAATTCGCAACACATGTTGAAACAAACCATCGCACCGGAATATCCAGCGTGTTGTTAAACAAGCTGCAATCACCACCAGCATGCTGGGAAAAATAATATTCGGGTTATAGGTAAGTTCGAGAATTGCCATCATCGCAGCCAGTGGTGCATTCAGGGTTGCGCCCATCATGGCGCCCATACCCAAAATCACATAAAAACCTATGGCACTGGCAGAATCCGGGATCAATATTTGTGCCGTTATGCCAACAGCACCGCCCACGCAAGCACCGATAAACAGCAATGGGCCTACAACACCGCCCGGCATGCCGACACCGAGGCTGACGGAGGTTGTGAGGAGTTTGATTAGCGCGATGATTAACAAAAGTGAAAGGCCGATTTCACCCGCCATCGCACTGCTGATAGTGTCGTATCCAACACCCATAATTTGCGGGACGCCCACAGCACAACTGGCGGTCAAAAGTCCTGCCAGTGTAAACCGTAAAGCAACTGCACGATTTAATGCCCAGTGACAACTCAGACTATGCAGGCGTATGTAGGCGGCTGCGAACACAGCGACTACCAGTCCGACCAGCACCATCATCGGTAATTCCTGCAAATCTCCCATTACTGATTGGGCGTTGATAAAGGCAATTTCCGGTCCGAATGCCATGCGGGTCATAGTGGCACCTGCTACCGCTGCCAGGGTTACCGGGATAAAACCGGTAATGCTGTATCGCATCACGACAACTTCCATGGCAAAAATAACACCGGCCATGGGCGTGTTAAAACACGCGGCAATTGCAGCCGCGACACCGCAACCGGCAAGCGGGCGCAAACTGTTGGTGGGTAACTTCAGCCATTGCCCCAACAAGCTTCCGCTACCTGCACCGAGATGCACTGCCGGGCCTTCGCGCCCTACGGATTGCCCACTGAGCAAACACAAAGCGCCGCCAAAAAATTGCGTGACAAAATTCCCTAAAGGCATACGTCCCTGATGGTTTTGCAATCTGTCCATTACATGGCCAATACCGGCAGCATGATGGCGTTTATCCACCTGTTGCAGAATCAATCCAAGCAACACGGCTCCCGAAAAGGGCAAAACAAAATGCAGCCATGAGCTCACAGCTTCAAAGTTTTCAAAATCCCTTGGCAG
>CAMLRJ010000611.1 GCA_946482345.1 uncultured Cellvibrio sp. | reverse complement strand
TGTAACAGGGAATGCAATGATGCGCTTTGAGGATTGCTGCGATTTTGTCGCAGTGTTCGGAACAACCGGCAATAACTTTCAAGGTGCGTTAGATCGTGAGGGAGATCTTGTTGATCTTGCAGAAGATGTTTGGCTTCATCCAGGCGCTCGGTACGAAAACCTGAATGAATTGAAAAAATACCATAACCGGGATGTTGACTGAAAAAATTTCCAGCGCAATAGTTGGTCATTAACATGGCTTCTTCAACAATTCGGTGTGCAATATTACGTTCCCGTTTTTCGATATGATCAATTTTTTTCTGATCATTTAAAATATAAAAATAATCAGCCCTGTCTTCCATGACTAAAGCATTTTGTTGTCGCCACTCCAACCTTATTTCAGCGAGTTGTTGTAAATTTTTCAGCAAATCCAAAATGACTTGCGGCAGATCTAATGAGGTCTGACCATCAAGATATTCAAAAACAGATTGGTAGCTGAGTTTATGGTGAGAGCGAATTTGTGCTTCACAAAACTGGTAGTTCAGTATTTCACCTGAACGATTAATTTGAATACGGCAAACCAGTGCAGCCCGTTTTTGTTCGGCCACTAATGAATAAGTGTCCTGTGATAATTCCGAAGGCAACATGCCATGCGTTTGGCCTAACAAATAAAGTGTATTGGCACGTTCACGTGCAGATTGTTCCAACGCGCTGCCAAAGGTTATATGTTTACCGGGATCTGCAATTGCGGTGAATAATTCCCAGCCGGATTCTGTAGGTTGCAAATAAATTGCATCATCCATGTCACGTGTATTTTCTGCATCAATAGTAACAAAGGGGAGTTGTGTTAAATCCAATTCTGCATTATCAAATGTCAGCGGCGTCCAGTTGATGGTGTTGGCTTGTTGGGTGGCAGCTGGTGTCCATTCGCAGGGCAATTCAAATTTCGCAAGCGCATAACGTGCTTCCAAACCGGGTTCATCGGGTTTGCCTGTGATTTGTAAAATATGAACCTGTGTTTTGCCTTCGTTGTTAAAAGGATGGCGGGATATTTGTGCGTGTAGCCAATCGCCCACTTCGAGGGATTTTCGTTCTTGAGGTGGAATAAACAGCCAGCGGTTGAAATGTGGGTGATCTGGTTCAATAAATAAATTGGAACCTTTGCTGACGCAGCGACCAACGAATTTTTGTAAACCGGGTTTAATTAATTTGATCAGTTTGGCTTCGAACTGATTTTTGGCGTTGAGTATAACTTCAACTTCGACCTGATCATCAGGTAAAACACGTTGCATTTGTTCGGGGTCTACAAACGCTTCGCGGCCATCATCCAGAACGACAAAACCAAAACGTTTGGTTGTGGTGCGAATTTGTCCGGTTGCTATATCTTTTTGTGCAATGAGTGTGTTTTTGAGTTGAGATAACTGGTCTAACGCATTTTTATTGAGCATGAGAGTTATTCATAAGCGATTCGGGGGTTGAATCATATCAAAATTGCGTATTATCGTCGCTGAGTCATAATTGACTGAAAGATTTTTTCAAACATAAAAAAGGTACAGGTTTTGGACGCATTAAACCAATTGATTTTCCTGGGTGGTGCTTTATTTGTAGTCAGTATTTTGGCGACAACACTTTCTCCCCGTATGGGAATGCCGCTGTTATTGGTGTTTTTGATTATTGGAATGTTGGTGGGTGAGGATGGTTTTTTCGAAATCGAGTTTGAAAATGTAAAAGCGGCTTATTTCATGGGCAGTTTGGCATTGGCAGTCATACTGTTTGATGGTGGTCTGCGCACAGAAATGGGGTTATTTCGTGTGGGGTTGAGGCCCGCTTTATCCCTCGCGACCCTGGGCGTAGTGATTACGGTTGTGGTGTGTGGTTTGTTGGCTTCCTGGATTTTGGATATTTCACTTTTGGAAGGTTTATTACTGGGCGCCATTGTAGGTTCCACTGATGCTGCTGCGGTTTTTTCTGTGTTGACCAATCAGGGATTGGCGCTTAAAGCGCGTGTTGGTGCTGCACTGGAAATTGAATCTGGCTTGAATGATCCAATGGCCGTTTTTTTGACTTTGATATTGGTGGAGTTGGTTGTCAAAACGCATGATGGATTCAGCTTTTGGTTACTGGGTGATTTTGTCTGGCAGATGGCAGTGGGGGCATTAATTGGCATTGTTGGCGGGCGAATTCTGGTTGCAGGAATTCAGCGGTTGTCATTGAGCCCTGGTTTATATCCATTGCTAGCATTATTTGGTGGTGTATTTATTTTCGGTTTGGCTGCGGTGGTGCAGGCCAGTGGATTTCTGGCGGTATATCTCGCCGGTTTGATCGTTGGCAATCGTGTGTCTCGCGGTTTGTACAACATTCAGCGATTTCACGACGGTTTTGCCTGGCTTGCCCAAATCAGTCTGTTTTTGATGTTGGGGCTTCTGGTTTCGCCTCATGAATTATTGGATTATGGGATCAGTGCTTTGGCTTTGGGCGCAGTATTGATTTTTGTTGCACGCCCTGTTGCTGTTTGGTTTTCGTTAATTCCCTTTCAATTTTCCTGGCAGGAAAAAACCTTTATCAGTTGGGTTGGGTTGCGCGGTGCGGTGCCAATTGTATTGGCGATGTTTCCCTGGATGGCAGGTGTTGAAAATTGGAAATTCTTTTTTAATCTTGCGTTTGTAATGGTGATACTGTCGTTGATTATTCAGGGGTGGACTGTAGGGCCTGTCGCACGCAAATTAAAATTAAACGTGCCATCAAAAAGCTCCCGT
>CAMLRJ010000610.1 GCA_946482345.1 uncultured Cellvibrio sp. | reverse complement strand
TTAAAATCACAATTAGATTCTCACCGGCCGCTGCCACCATCAGTGATCGCGAATCTACGTGAAGATTTGATTTTGCGTTGGACTTACAACTCGAATGCAATTGAAGGTAATACACTCACGCTCATGGAAACCAAAGTAGTGCTGGAAGGTATTACCATTGGTGGTAAAAGTTTGCGTGAGCATTTTGAAGCGATTAACCATCGTGATGCGATTTTATTTGTTGAAGAATTGGTACAAAAAAATCAATTATTAACCGAGTGGGATATTCGTAATATTCATCAGCTGATACTCAAAAATATTGATGCTGAAAATGCAGGTGCTTACCGAAAAGTTAATGTGGTGATTGCAGGTGCAAGCCATACACCACCAGAACATTTTCTGGTTTCTGAACAAATGACACGTTTTATTGCTTCTATTGATCATGCATTACATCCAGTTGAGCGAGCTGCGCGGATTCATGTCGATTTTGTTGGTATTCATCCTTTTGTGGATGGTAATGGTCGCACCTCTCGTTTGTTAATGAATCTGGAATTAATGAAAGCAGGATATCCACCTGTGGTAATTCCCGTTGAACAACGTTTGCGTTATTACCAATCTTTGGATAAAGCGCATGTTGAAAAAGAATATGCTGATTTTGTTCAACTCGTTATTGAAATGTCAGAGCAAAGTTTTCAACCTTATTTTTATGCACTGGGAATCTCGCAGATTTAATTAAAATCTGTTGGGGTTCGCAAGCTCACCGCCAACCTACGCTTGTATGTGAAAAGTTATGGACTATTTCCCCATCTTCCTCGATCTAAAAAACCGTCGCTGCTTATTAGTCGGTGGCGGTGATGTGGCTACGCGCAAAGGTCGTTTGCTTTCTAAAGCGGGGGCGGTTTTGCGTGTGGTGGCGTTAGATATTTCGGATGAGTTACGTCAATTAGCAAATGAAAATAACGGAGAAATATTTCAGCGTGAATATCAAACATCCGATATGCAGGATTGTTTTATAGCGATTGCGGCAACGGATAATCAATCTTTAAATGAAAAAATTTCCTTGGATGCAAAAACAATTAATATTCCAGTAAACGTTGTTGATAGTCCCGAACTCTGTACCTATATAACACCTGCAATCATTGATCGTTCCCCATTAGTGATTGCTGTTTCCAGCGGTGGTGAAGCGCCGGTTCTTGCACGTTTGATTCGCGCTAAATTGGAAACATTAATTCCTGCCAATTACGGGGTGCTCGCCAATATTGCAAAAAAGTGGCGCGATAAAGTGAAAGCGCGATTTGATTCTGGTGATAGTCGTCGTCGTTTTTGGGAAAAAATATTACAAGGGCCCACTGCTGAATTGGCTTTAAATGGTCAAGCGGAGGCAGTTGAAAAAATTATCGAACAAGAAATCAATGCGGATGATCAATCACTCACGCAAGGCGAAGTGTATTTGGTTGGTGGTGGTCCAGGTGATCCGGAATTATTAACGCTGCGCGCATTGCGATTAATGCAGCAAGCGGATGTCGTTCTTTATGATCGATTGGTTTCTGATGCTGTGATGGAATTGGTGCGCCGTGATGCTGAAAGAATTTATGTTGGCAAACGTCGCAGTGAACATGCGATGCAGCAAGAAAATATCAATCAGTTGTTGGTTGATTTAGCCAAAGAAGGTAAGCGTGTGTTGCGTTTAAAAGGCGGAGATCCTTTTATTTTTGGTCGTGGCGGTGAAGAGATTGAATTGCTTGCACAAAATAAAATTCCGTTTCAAGTCGTTCCTGGTATTACGGCCGCTTCCGGTTGTGCAGCTTATGCTGGAATCCCTTTAACCCATCGTGATTATGCGCAGTCGGTTCGTTTTGTTACCGGGCATTTGAAATCGGATGACCCTAATGTGTCCTGGCCTGAATTGGCGAATCCAACCCAAACATTGGTCTTTTATATGGGGTTAGTTGGATTACAGGAAATTTGTGAGGCATTAATTGCTAATGGACGTGCACATACAACACCCGTAGCCCTTATCGAAAAGGGAACTCGCCCCGACCAACGTGTGTTTGTGGCGGATTTATCATCAATTTATGAACGGGTTGCAGGGGAGGATGTGCACGCGCCCACATTATTTATTGTCGGGGAGGTTGTAAAATTGCGCCATTCTTTAAACTGGTTCAAGACCTGATTATTAACCAGGTCTCATTAGAGTCAACAACTTACGAATGCGCAAAAAGTTTATTCAAGAAAGCCCTTTGTCTGCCGACAATTTGACTATGGTCCTAATGTTAAATGGTGAACCTATGTTGTATTTAGGCCCTTTGGAAACGCGACAACGCTTGCAGCAGTTAGCGTCGAGTCGCCCGCAAACCACTACGGCAATTACTGCCTATGCAAAAGACGTAAAGGGTACGACAGTGTTTGTTTCCCCGGATGAAGACGAATCGGCTTTCGATTTGCCACACTACGGCATCGAGCGCCGCGTTAATCCTGACCGACGGGAAAAAAGTGACGATCCTTTTCTGGAAACCCGTGCGGGTAAAGATCGCCGTAAAATTCGTCGTCCTTCTATTAATATTTCGATTTAATGGTTATTCCCGCAGCCATTTAATCTGGAATTCGATTTCCTCTTCTTTTCCTGAAATTTCATGTTCGATGCTGAAGGTGGCTCGGACGGGAACATATACGCGCTCGCCTGCTATCTGAATCTCGAATTTTTCATCTTTTTCGATTGCATCGGCGAGCCTGCGAAGCTTTGCGACGAAATCCGTTTTTGGAT
>CAMLRJ010000609.1 GCA_946482345.1 uncultured Cellvibrio sp. | reverse complement strand
ACCAGACTATGCATTACTCTCTACTGAGAATCGTATCGAAGTCTTGGCAAATCTCATTGTCGATAAAATATTTGATGACCTAGAGAACGGTCAGAAGATACTAAAAAAACTAAGCACTGCACGCGATGCATAATCAAGTACAAAATGCTGTCGCTGCAATCCGTGTATCAACAGCAAAGCAAGGTTTTAATGGCGACTCACCGGAAGCCCAAAAAGAGCAAATTGAACGCTTTGCAGCTTCTCGCGGAATTACCATCAAAGAATACTTTGTCTTTCTAGAATCAGCATCCAAAGAACTGCAACCGATGCAGCAAGCCATTAATTACTGCAAGGATCCGACCAACAATATCCAGCTTTTTATTGTTAAGTCTATCGATCGCTTCACTCGTGGTGGTTCATTCTCATACGATTCCCTCAAGCTGCAACTTGAAGAAAACAATGTAAGCCTTATTGATATTTATGGTGTCATTAGTACGCAAAAGGTCAACACACTTGAGCACCTTGGTGTTGAATACAAATGGAGCACCTACTCCCCCACAAAGAAAGCTGAACTGCTAGAAGCAGAACGCGCTAATGATGAAATGCGCGACATCATGAGCCGCATGATCGGTGCTGAGGTTCGCTATACTCGAATGGGCTTTTGGATGCGCCAGCCACCTTATGGCTTTGATAGCTCAAAGGTAGATACGCAACACGGCAAGCGATGTATTCTTAAGCCGAATATTGATGAAAGCAGCTTAATTACTAAAATGTTTGAGCTGCGTGCTAGGGGCACGTTAGATGATAGTCAAATTATCGAAGAGATCAATAAACTTGGCTATAAATCACGTACGCAAACACTTCGAAGCAATACCGACCGTACACAGATTATTGGTAAACGTGGCGGTAAGGAGTTAGCACTCAAGACTTTCTGGCGTATTATTCAGAATCCGATCTATGCAGGCATAATTCGGGAAAAGTGGACCGAGAATAAACCAATTAAAGCTCAATTCCCTGGATTAGTATCTTTCGATTTATTCAACAAAGCCAACAAAGGTAAGCTCACACTCGGCGAAAAGGATGGTGCAATATTTTTATACGAAAGACCCACTGAAGAGCGTTATGCAACGCCAAAGGGTACTCGGAATGACGATTTCGCCTACCGAAAGATCGTCATGTGTACAGAATGCGAAAAGCCACTTTTTGGTAGCTCGACACGTGGTCGCCACGGCAAACATTATCCTGCCTATCATTGCAATAAGCGTGGTCATTACTTCCGAGTTCCTAAGGATGATTTTGAGCAAACTATCGCCAACTTCGTGCACCAAGTTTCATACGACAAAGATCGTATTGATGAGCTTCTTGCAGCCATTGAGACAGTTTGGAATAAGCGCAACAAATCAACTGTTCAAGAAGAACAGCATATTGAGACACGCATAAAGGAATTACAGGGCCAAGTACAAATGCTCGTAGATAAGATAAAATTCCTCAATTCCGAAACTGCCATTAAATACATTGAGGAGGATATTCTAAAGACTGAGCAAGAAATCAGAACATTAACAGAAGAACGAGATCGTCGTACTACTGAAAAACCAGTAGACTTTGCAGTGATCAAGCAGTACCTTAAATATTTTCTGCAACACATGGAAGATCTGCTTATAAAACAGATTGACCCAATCAAAAAAGCCAACTATTTCGGACTCCTTTTTAACGTCGCTCCGACATATCAGGAAATAGTTTCTGGATCCGAAAAAATTGGCTTTTCACCGAAGTTGAATGAGCTGTTTAGGCTCAAAAACATCGATTCTGGACATTTGGTACACCCGGCAGGATTCGAACCTGCGACCCCTTGGTTCGAAGCCAAGTACTCTAATCCGCTGAGCTACGGGTGCGTAAATCTGCTAGTAGCGTAACAGATTGAGCGCTATAAAACAACTGGCTAGGGATCTACTTGAACCACGGATTATCGCCCAAGCTCCACACCGACAAACGTTTGAGGCCGCTCTCTTGGACCTGCTTTAGGCGGGCTTGCATGGTTTGTGTGTCGGCATAGTTGTAGAATGTGCCATTAACGTTCACGACCAGTTCGCCAGCGTCGTTGCGGGTGGGCAATGCTTGGGTATGCGTAGTAATACGACGCTTTACGCCTTCGCTGGTATTGACAGCAATGCGATCATTTTGCGCAGTGTAGCCATACGCCGCAATACCAGCAATTGCCTTGCCTGTTCCTACCTTGTCTTTGAGCCACTGCATACATTGCTTAGACCAATCAACGGGCGCAATAGCATTGCCCGACCCAGTGTCATATTGATTGTCGTAGATCATCATGACCACATAATCTACCAACGGTGCCAGCTCCTCGTACTTCCATTGGTACCACGCCTGGCTAGTTTGGTCATAGATAGGCGGGCCGTCGATCATCAGGCGTAAATTGTGGTCGTGCAGCTGCTCGCGCAGCTCAGTTACAAAAGTCTTGTACTGCTGATAATATTCCGGGGTCCAACTGCCAAAATCTTCCCAGTCCAGTTCCACACTAAAGTCAATCTTGCTGGCAAAATCGACAATCTGCGGAATAGTCTGGCTATTTTTCATGGCCGCCTCCGTACCCTCGGGCATGCCCGAAATGGTAATGTACTGGCCCTCGCTGTGCTGCTTGATAATTTCGGTGTTCTTGGGCGAATAACCGTTGGGGAACTCTTCGCTTTGATTAATCTGCGTGAGCGAACCGTCATCCTCTACGTGTAAATACTCGGCCTTAATAGCGT
>CAMLRJ010000608.1 GCA_946482345.1 uncultured Cellvibrio sp. | reverse complement strand
GCCTTTTCGCCAATCCGGCGTGACATCAATTACCCAAACGTCAGGACAAGCACACCTCTAAAATCCCGCGATTTAATATGCAGCATCCAGCTCAGTATATCGCCATGTTTTGGGATCTCTAGGCCTAAGTAACCGTCAGTCTAACTAACTGTAAGGGTCATAAACTCTAAAACTTCGAGCATGCCGCTCTTGCCGATCCTCCAAACCGTAATTTCTTATTGAAAGTCACCCCGATCACTTAATCTTGGAATAATCCCCTTCAAAAATGCACTCGAATATTTCGGGAATGTCGCCAGTTTCGACACTCCCAAGAAAGCGGCTTGGTTTGGAATCGATATTTACACCCGCGTAGTGTTCTGCAATAGGTAAGTGCTTTGTATCCGGTATCGGCATCCACCCAACAATGACAACGTCTTCGGGAAGATTTATCCATACGCCATCAGCTGCGTAAATATCGGTAATTCCGCTATTGCCACGCCCAGGCCAGCATCCCAGATACAATGCAATAACGGGCAACATATCTTCTGGCATTTTCTCTATGCAATTAATCCACATGATAATTACTCGTCAGGTGTCTAACAAAGTTGGGGAAATTTAGTCATTAAGCAACCAAGTATCAGGACAAGTTCTCTATTAAAATCCCGCAATTTCATAAGCAGCTTCCAACTCAGTATATCGCCATGTTTCTGGATCTCTAGGTCTAAGCAAACGTCGCGTTATATGTTGCTTTGAGTAAATTTGCCTTTCAATTACCGACTCGAGAGGCCTGAGAAACTGCATTGTTGTGAGATTACGATAGTGAATCTTTTTTAGGCAATCCAGCACCTCTCGCCAACGCTTTAGAAACCGCTTATCTCGGCACAGCCCAGGGAGCGCTTGATATGCAAACTTCATATAATTCAAATGCTTATGTGAATCCGAAACCTCGGCCATCCTCACCAAGTAGAGGATGGCAGTAAATCCCCAAATATCACCCCGTTCAACCAATCCTTCAGCGTCATCGATTAGACAGGGAGCAAAAGGTATACCCATACTTTCAGGATGTGTAGGGTCAGGAAATATCCACCACTCAAGACCTCCATCTGTGAACAAATAAGGAGACATAAGCTTTTTCAGTTTGGCCTTCGATATTGGCTTGTTTCTTAGTAGTTCAAATACAGGCAGCCCATAAAGTTGATCGCTCCCCTCATAAATTCCCGCTATTAGGTTTACATGACGCTCTTTTACCGCGTATTTGCCTTTTAACCAGCACAAAATAATCCCGGTTCGTGCCCCATGTACGGTTAAGATTTTTTTGGACAATTCATGCCTGTTGATTCGATATGTGGAAAGTATATTTTCCAGCCAAAGCCGTGTTTGAAGGATGTCTGAGTCATCTTTCGAGCCAATTTTCTTTCCTAGCAAGCGATGAGCTCGCTCTCCAATTGAGTAATACATATAGCCCCCCCTCTGGAGTTTTTAGCCATAAATATTCGAATAAACTCTATCGCGCATCTTTCGCCCGGGAGTGATAAATTTGGGACGCCTGATGACCAAGAGCGACACGCATGCGGTTTTATACAGAATGACTCTTACTTCTACAAGCAGACTGAAATACCTGAGGGAAAGGTATGGTGAACTACTGACATTGGAGGATGTGGCGGAGATATTTCGTTACAAAACCGTAGCCGCGGTCAGAAAAGCACACTCAAGAAAGACACTCCCCATTAAATTGTATCGCTTCAGTGGGCGTGCAGGATATTTAGCTCGGGTTGAAGACGTCGCAGATTGCATCGAAAAAATGAGTTCGTCCTAGCCTGTCCCAGTACGTCCCATAAAGATGATGGATTCGACAAAGGCCTTCATTCGCATGAAGTGCATCAAAAAACTAAATATTTTCCAGGGGAGGGATAATTTTTCTATTTCCAAATAGATTTTGGAAAATGCTTATCTGATGAAACCAAATCAACAAAGACGGGAGGTGTATCTCAAATAACTTACTAAACCGAGATGAATAAAACGGGACAAACTACAAGTTCGTCCCGCTCTTTTGGATGGATACAAAACACCTAGACAATGTCAGTATCTCTCCGCGAGAGCGGCCAAGTCAAGCACTTCTTGTAGCACTCCCCTCATACCTGTGATTAACGTTACCGAAAATTGGGAAGGCATTGTCATACCCTCAATTTGACCAAACAGGACAACTTGGGACAAGACAACCCGTCAAAGGACTCGCTCATCCATAATTTGGTGACGATCAACTCACAGAAAATTTTTCTATGAGGAAAGAATATGTCAATTTCAAGAAAACAACTTATTAAGTTACTGCGAAAAACAGTGGGTAATACAAAGGGCATTAGTTATGTATTACGGCACATTAAAAATAATGCGCCAAGCCGAAGACCAACGGGAAATTACCTTTCTGTGCACGACACCATCGCCTCACGAAAAATGGGTTGGACCAGAGACTCCGAAAGCCGCTCCGTAGAGCTTCCCCTAATATTATGGTGTGAATTTTCTTCAGATGTTTTGCTTTACTGGAGCCAGCCAGAGCAGATAAAAGTCACTTATAAAAATAGCGCCGGACGTACTATCAGTTACTTAATTACACCAGATCTTTTAGTTATCACTCACACTGAGGTTTATCTCGTCGAATGCAAGAAACAATCCTGGGTAGACAATGCAATCGTAGAGCAACCCGATAAATACAGAAAAACGAATAAAGGCTACGAGTACGTTCCAGCATTGGAGACAGCTACCGCCATGGGGC
>CAMLRJ010000607.1 GCA_946482345.1 uncultured Cellvibrio sp. | reverse complement strand
GTTCTTCAAACTGACCGATTGCGCCTGAGCTTGTGCATAGTGGTCGTTGTTGCTGTTGGAGTAAGCGGGCAGGCCGGAAGCATTGCTGGTGTAGAGGATATTTCCATAGAGAACAGTTCGGAAATCCTTGTCGTCGCGCACCATACCAATCACAGTGGCCACGTAATCATTCAGCGGCGCAAACACCGTTTGCTCACGGTTAGTCCATGGCGTAGCAAGGTTTTTCAGCGTGACACTGTAAAAAGCCTCGTTATCCATCGCCAGGTCAACCGCGCCGGCAACATTATTGGCCTCGATCATTTGCGCCATATTCACCAACACAGCTTCAGTGGGAGGCACACCGGCTACACGGTTATGTATTTGCAGCGCTTGCTCGCGGGGTCCCGCCAATGCGCTATTCGCCAGAGCAATCAAGCTCATCAGCCCCAGAGTCAGGGCTCGCTTCCCGATACTTGAAAGAAGCGATGTAGATTTTCTTAGACTAATCACGATGACTCCTGATGTTTAAGGTTTAAGGAAAAGAGTCGTAAGTTAAGTTGTACCAGCCCAGCTCGATGCAAAAATCAAACCTACGCCGAGACTAAATTTTAAAATGGAAGATGCGTCACACTTTCGATGGCTATATTGCAGGGTGCGTCACAAAAATATTGGGGGAGCAAAATTTTGTTCTCAGGAATTTTTACCTTATGACCCGATGCTATAGAGGAATTTTGATTGCCAATCCATTTTGAATAGCAAATGGAATAAGAAATTAACTTGCGTTGACAATTATTTTTCTCAAAAACTGATTGAGTCAATTAGTGCCAATTAATGTCACTTTGTAATTTTGTGTGTGTTGGTTGTCGGGTAACAATCATCACACATAATTGCAATAAGCCCGTTAGCGCTTAATCTATTTGATCGGGAGGTTTGGTGAAGCCTTGAGTTGGTAATCGAATTCCCTGCAAAATTCGTGTCTGTTATGACAGGCTTGTGATCAAGCACTCAATTCATCATTGTCACTCATTTATTGGAGTGAGTATTGCTACTAAATGAAAAATCCAGTCACATTATCCCCCTTTGGGGAGGGTTGTTTATGAAAAACCAGGAATATAAAAATAGTCCAAATGTATTTTGGTCTTCCCTTATTGGTATCTTCACCTTGTCCCTCTTGAGTGCTTGTGGTGGCGGTGATGGTGGATCGTCGGGTGGATCACAAAAACCGGATGCGGTGACAGTTGACTTGCCGGTTGCTTACGTCAAACGAATTATTCCGGTTGATGAAGATGAAAACCCGGTTTATCCCGATTTACTGAACCCCGAAGCATTTAATCCCGGTGCGGAATTATTTGTAAAACAACGCGCGGCAGCCACTGCACTCGAAGTCAATATTACTGCAGGTGTTTTTCCCCCTGACGAAGAAACCCTGACCATTTCCAATTACGATGTGAAAGATTTGTCCACATCGGCTGACGGCAAAAAATTATTATTTTCCATGCGCGCACCTGAAATTGAAGATGCGGATGAAGATGAGCAGCCAACATGGAATATTTGGGAATATGATTTGACTACCAAAGAATTGCGTCGTGTTATTGCATCTGATCTGGTTGCTGAGCGCGGCGATGATGTGACACCCATTTATCTTGCGGATGGTTCAATTTTATTTGCATCAAATCGACAAACACGTACACGAGAAATTTTGTTGGATGAGGGCAAACCTTCCTATCAATCAGTGACGGAAGATAACGATGAATTGACAACATTTTTATTGCACAGAGTGAGATCGGATGGAACAGAAGTGCAACAAATTTCATTTAATTTAAGTCACGATTTCCAACCGGTTTTATTGCAAAACGGACGCGTTTTATTTTCGCGTTGGGTTGGCACACAAGGGCAGCAAGATAACGAACAAATTGTTTTTTATACCGCCAAGCCTGATGGTACTGATGTGCAATATTTTTTCGGCAGCACCAGTTTGAATACGGCGCCTGAAAATGAAGATTTGGCTATGCCGAGATTATTTCGTCCGCAGGAGTTACCTGATGGTCGTATAGCCGCCATCTACATGCACAATGAAACCAGCCTCGGTGGGGACATGGTGTTTGTTGATCCTGAATTGGGTACCGAAGGCCCGATTGAATCCATTTCGTCATTGCCGGTCGTGATTGATCCCGAGTTGATTTCCTTGCATGGGCAATTTGCATCCTTGTCTCCTTTGTTTGATGGTACGGGCCGTTTGTTGGTGAGTTGGTCGCCTTGCCGATTATTGGAAACAGAAGAAGAAAGGTTGAGGCCGTGTACCACTGGTTTGCTGGTGGATGGTGAAGCCGAAGAAGGTTATGAAGCGGCGCCGCCTTTGTTTGGAATCTGGATTTATGATCTGGCCGCCGATACCCAGTTACCTGTGGTTCTTCCCAGTGAAGGTTATATGCTGACGGAAGCTGTTGCTTTGGAAAGTTCCGCCAATGCCGATTACATCCCTTCGGAGCTTGATCCTATTCTGGCCAGTGAAAACGTTGGTTTGTTGCACATCAGAAGTGTTTATGACCTTGATGGCACCTTCAATCGTTTGGGCGCCCAGCCCACAACCATTACCTACGATCAATTAAAAGCGGCGCCTGCCGATCAACGGCCTGCGCGCTTCCTGCGAATTCTCAAGCCTATACCGTCTCCCGATGAAGATACCCTGGATGAGCAAGACGATAATATCTACGGCAATTTGATGGATAACGACATCAATGCATCGAGAGAAATTATTGGATATGTGCCGATT
>CAMLRJ010000606.1 GCA_946482345.1 uncultured Cellvibrio sp. | reverse complement strand
AAGAACTTCGGGTTGTTTCCTAGCTAAGGTGTACTCCAATTTATCTTCCTAGTAATTGCTAACGCTAATGGTAACCGGCGCCGTAGCGCAGCGAAGGGAACCAAAAGCGGTACGCTTTTGGCGTCCGGTTGACCGATTGGTTAGCGAGTGCTCTCCTGAACATCAGGCTTCTCCCAAGCAAACACACTGATGCAATAATTCACCCCAGCGATGAAATATTCTTTGATCTCTGGATTGTGACCACTGAGAAAACCACCTCTTTGGCGCTCTTGATCTAACCAACCTTGCCCGGCAATCTCGTACAACCACCCATTTGGGGTGGAACAATCAGGCCAATGTTCCAGCAAATCCCCCTCATCTAAAACTCTGAAGCCTGCCGGGGCATCGAAAGTAACGTCCAGTTTATCGCCGTCAATCCGGACAGTGACCGTCAATAGCTCTGCATCAAAATCTATGTTGATGATTTCGATGGATTCGCCCTCGGACAGAGGATCTTCCAGAGCAATTACTTTCAACTGATTCTCCCGATCAACATCTCGCTAACGTAGCCGGCAGTGGCCGAAGTGAAGGCGCAACGCGCCGTAGCGGAGGTCCAGCCCACGAAGTGGGCGATGCTGACCGGCCTTGTTAGGAAACTGGCTACTCAAAACGCACTCTCTGGTTAAATCGGAAAACCTCCTTCCCGACATGCGAACATGACGTTTCTATTTGAAGGTCTTCAAGACCAGGTTGCCCACTCATGTACTGCACATTCACGAACTCGCTCTCTGATGCTTTGAGGTGCATATAGAAATCATCCTCTCTTGTGTCAATGTACTTCTCGCGAGCGACGTTTCCTGTATTGACGGCGATATTAGTCCTGGCGATGCAATTGAGCGTTATATCTTTGCCGTAGGGTTCGTATTCGATTTTAAATCCATGACGAAAGCAGTCTATGGGTTCCTCGTTGTAGATGCAGCGATCACTCTCCTCGTATACCATGTCCTCGGTGTACTCGTAAATGACATACTCATCCCCTTCTTTTCTCATTTTTCCTTGGGATATGCCCTTTATCATTAGCTCTTCCGCTGGCATATCTGGTGCCCTTGTCGTAGAGCACGCTGCAACCAGAATAACGATAAAGCTAAATGCGATGCGTCTGATCATGGGTTTTCCTAACGCCGCGATAAACGGTGGTTTTTAACTTGCACTTTTGCCATAAAGTGGAGCGAAGCGGAATGGCAAAAATGCAAGTTAAAAACCATCCGTTTGATTGCTTTGTTAGCTTCTATATTCTTGGACAATCAAATAAATATGCAATCACATGATTTCTTTTAATTTGGTCTTGTTCAAGTGAAGAAATTGAAAGCATAGCGTCACATTCAGCAAGCTGCTCCAGAACTTCGTCACTTTCGTTTATTTTGGCCATGTGGCCAAATTCTTGTATTTCTTCAGGAACCCATTCCGGATCATCTTCTAATTGAATAGTAAATGGTAATGGAGAGCATACCAATATTTGCGGTATTACTAGCCCGTACCCGCGCCATTCAACGTCAATAGTTTTCCATTCTGTTTCTTTCTCTATAAGATCTTTGACAATCTGAAGGTTAACTTTGGATTGTTTTGAGTTGTAACATATTTGTGCAGATGCTGACATTTTTTTGATCCTAACGCCGCGTACACGGGCGCGAGTTTCCGAGCGTCCCACCGCCGCTTTTTGGCGGTGTAGTGCTACGCTTTGTTACGTTTTTGACACTTCCCCACATGTTTTGCACTTGATCCCACCCCTAACAGGGAAAAGCGGAAAGCTTATACCAATAAACACCAAGAATGCCCAACGGCGCCCGAGCTGATAGAATTCAGTATTCTCGCTACCGCAGTACGGGCAGACCTCTTGATCTACTCCCTGCTCTTCTATCAGTGCCTCCTCCCGATTTTCCTGGAGAATTTCGATTGCTGCTTCTGCATATGGCTCCGGGACCTGAAGTTTTACACCACCCAGAGCATTTGAGTAGAGCCACTGCATATTGATGGTGTGCTCATCTGCTATGAAAGCCGGTATGCCCTCAGAATCCAAACGTGACTTAGCAATGTGTGCTTCGTACGGCATGCTATAGCTGGCAATAGTAACGAGCACAAGGCCCTAATAAACGTAACGTTGCGTTCACCTGCGGATTGTAAGTAGCGCGTTGCGATAAACTTCGCGTAGCGATATTGCATAAGCGCTACTTACAATTCGTCTGGTGCAACGCTTTGTTAAATTAAGTGATCTGGATATAAGACTTCAAATTTTCGCAGTCTTTTAATGCTTTTTCTTTGCTTGAATAGTAACCAAGATTAATTTCCTTGGCGCCTTCATATATTTTAATGATAAAGGAATTTTCATAGTGATTAGTAGTGTCGTTAGTATCATGAGTTTCTGAAACAGTAATCGATGTTATCTTGCTTATAGAACCACTTGACCAGTAATGCAATTTATAATGGTTTTTATTTCTGTTGAAAATTGCTGGTTCAGCAAGGATTAGAGATATACAAAGACCAACAACAAATAGAAGCAGTATAATTATTGTTGCTGTTGGTTCTTCAATTAACACTATGAAAATAAGCGGAAATGAAAATACAAACAAAACCATACATATTCCTGATAGCTCGCGCCTTGGCCAGAAATAGAGGTTTTCATTTTTCACCGTAATTCTACTCATGTACTTTTCTAGACCAATTTAACGCCGAGCTAAGCGGCAGTTTTTAAGTTGTAGTTTTGTGGAATACTTTTGCG
>CAMLRJ010000605.1 GCA_946482345.1 uncultured Cellvibrio sp. | reverse complement strand
TAATGTCGAGGTTGTTTGTCGGTTCGTCCAACAATAAAACATCAGGATCAGAAAAAAGTGCTTGCGCCAACAACACCCGCAATTTCCATCCTGGTGCCACGGCACTCATTAATCCGGTGTGTTGCTCAATCGGAATATCCAAACCTAATAACAATTCGCCAGCACGTGCTTCAGCGGTGTAACCATCCATTTCCGCAAACACAACTTCCAATTCCGCGACTTTCATTCCATCGTCTTCACTCATTTCCGGCAAACTGTAAATGCGATCACGCTCTGCTTTCACTGTCCACAATTCGGTGTGCCCCATAATCACAGTGTCCAACACAGTGAATTCTTCATAAGCAAATTGATCCTGCTTCAATTTCCCCAATCGCATATTGGGTTCAAGCATCACCTGCCCCGCAGATGGCACCAAATCGCCACCCAGAATTTTCATAAACGTGGATTTACCGCAACCATTAGCCCCAATCAGGCCATAACGATTAGCGTTATTGAATTTAACTGAGACATTTTCAAACAGCGGTTTTGCACCAAATTGCATGGTGATATTAGCAGTGGAGATCACAGGACTACCCAATCAAAAAAGTGGGCATTTTACTGATTTAGAGGGATTTAGGCACGGATTATCTGAATTACTCACGGGATTCCAATAATTTCTTGTTTCACATAGCTTTGGGCTATAGTACTCAAGTCTGCATGTATTTGAAGCTTGCTATCATGGAAAATTTAAATGTACTTTTTTTGAGACTTACAGGGCAAACGAAAAACTCTCATCACTGGTGAGAGAATTACCATGGACACACAATAAAAATGAAAAATGGGACACAAGTTGGATATGACAGGATGAGCCGTGAGGCTGACGCTAAGGCGGACGGGGGATATATTTTTTAAAGTACTCATGAAACTCACAATACTTTTGCTATCTTTTTATTGCTCTTTTGTTTTGCATCTGATCTTTCAGGTGAGGAGATCGTCACCATTAAAAATGAGTGGCTGCAAAAAGAGCCTAAAACTTACAAATATACATTGCGACATGGTGGTGTTTTTGGTTATACGCTTCATAAAATATCTATTCGCAAAAACAAATGTACAGCAATGTCCCGTTTCATTTTCGGAAACAACAAAAGCAGATGGAAAAAAAGTACATGTAAGGGCTATAAAATTGAAGACCTTTTGTTGTCCGTTCAGGAGCAGGAACAAAGGGGTGTTTATAGATCTGAAATTCGGATTAATGCTCAATATGGTTTCATATCCTATTACTCGGCCGAACCCAAGACAGAAGACACAGACCAGGATTGGTATTTTGAAGTATTGAAATTTGTGGCTAAATAAACTCTCGATAAAATTTTCGCAAATACAGGGTATTGGAAAGTCTCAGCGCTTTTATCGCCCAGGAGATGAGACCAAAATGACTGAGAAACCTTGGTGGAAATTTTGGTAAATGCCTATAACAAGTTTCCAAAAAAGTAGTATCGAATATCAATCTCAGTCTTTATTATGACTGAAAAACTTTTCCGCTCCGCCGGGTACTAATGAAACTCTCAAGAGAAATTAAATGATCATATTATTCAGGTTGTTCTCGTTCATAGGTTTTCTGGCAGTTGTTTTGCTTTCCGTCGCTCTATATGTGGATATCAAAGAAATGGATAAAACTGATGGGGGTTATGAGCCACCTTATACAGGCGTAACGGGAGAAACTATTGACTGGGATAGTATGGATTTAACTGCCACAGGATTGGTTAGACGTGGTCACGTGTTAAATTTTATTGTTAATGGCACTACAGGCATGATTAGCCTGGAGTTTTTTGGTTTTGAATTTGAGGCTAGAAAGCTTTCAGAGCGGGCGATTATTGTGCATAAACCAAGAGAGGCTTTCATCCGTAGAGGCTTTAAACCTGAATTCTAATATTCGAATAACACACTAATGAATAACTTATCTTTTTTAAAAATAAACAAGAAGTTTTTTACAATTTTTCTGAGCATATTTCTACTACTTGTAATTTCAGGAATTTTTCTACAACGACATGCCTTTGCTTGTCGGCTGATTCCTTTATTGGGTTATGAAAAGTTGAATGATCAATTATTTATTGCAGGTGACATCTCTCTGGAAAATTCTGCGGCCTTGCAACAACTGATGGATTCAGCTTCAGCACGCATCAACAAAGTCTATGGCCAGCCTGATTCGAAACCCAGAATTTTTATTACTTCAGATTTGCAAACAGCAAAGCGCTGGGGTGCTAACGATACAGCGTCTATGCATCGCCTGCCCTGGTGTTCATGCATAATAATCGGCCCACAAGGTCAGAATGTCGATGTACTTGCGCATGAATGGCTACACGCTGAAATTCAGCATCGTGTGGGTTTTTGGCGTTTCCTTTTTGAAGTACCGGTATGGTTTGATGAAGGCGCAGCATTGACACTGGATTATCGCGAACCTTTTTTGCCAGGTAATATTAATTTACCCGCCAGTAAAATACTTTCTGTTCAGCAATTAGAACGCGGGAAGGATTTTTTCAGAGGTGACATTATGGAAAACTACCAAGCCGCAAGAATGGCAGTTGTACCATCGATTAATAACAGATCTTTTTTCAAAGATCTTGACCAGGTTGCCGATGGCAAACCTTTCACAACTGTTTTTTTACAAAAAAATTAATCGCCCCATCTGTTCAACATCCGCCAATATCTGTCATTTTAAGCTGTGTATATCGAACAATTAATCGATAGTGTTGTCATAACAGCTGGCGCATAAAATAGAATTTCATATCG
>CAMLRJ010000604.1 GCA_946482345.1 uncultured Cellvibrio sp. | reverse complement strand
GGTGTAAATCACGTTAGGTGATTGTTCCAAACCTTCGTAGAAAGTTGGGTAGTACAACATACCGTTGTATTGTTCGAAAATCGGCAACACGGCTTTACGCGATGCTGAAGTCCAGCAACCAAATACCGCCGCAACTTTGTCGTTCACCAATAATTTTTTGGATTTTTCAGCGAAGGTTGGCCAGTCACTCGCACCGTCTTCCTGAATAAATTCAATTTTGCGACCGAGCACACCGCCCATCGCATTGATTTGATCAATTGCTAATTTTTCGGCTTGCACAGAACCGGTTTCACTGATTGCCATAGTGCCGGTGACTGAATGGAGTATGCCGACTTTCACTGTGGTATCGGTAACGGCTAATCCAGTGGTATTGACTTCAGCGGCTTGCACTGCGCTCACGGCAAAAGAAACGGCGAGTGCAGACAAACAGGTTTTCCAATCAAAAAATCGTTTTATTAAATGGGGGGATGTTTTCATGATGTTTCCTCTGCTGGCTTTCGAAAAAAACAAATGTGTTTGAGAAGGGACTTGAAACCAGTTTCGCCGAGGGGTGGATTGAAAAAGGCAACAAGTCTTGGGGCCAATCTAGGCGCGAACAGCTGTTGAAACCATTCGATAAATGACTCACGGGGATGGGGCATTTGACGTATAGCGAAGAAATTTTTGCAGTGTATTTTTCAAAAGAAATAAAGAGGGAAAGGTTTTTGCATTGAAAGAATTAAATTCAGGTGTTGTGCAAAACGATTGTTGTAGGGCGGGTTGTGACCCGTGTGTTCTTGCGAAAATCTCAACACGCGGGTAGCGACCCGCACTACATGGGATCATTTTTTGAATTTTGTGCACTGATTTAAAGCGAGAAGGCACTCACAAGCGAAAGTTTTCTATCAACAACTTGTAACGCCTATGACCGCTAAACAACATATTTTTCGCGTGCGCCGAAATTATAACCAATGGGTTGCCAATCAAACCCTGGAAGATTATGCCCTGCGTTTTACCGCAAAAAGTGCGCGACGTTGGACATCGGCGCGTGTGGCAGCCACTGCATTGGGTGCTATTTCATTTTTGGCATTGGAAGCAATTGGTGGTGCTATCACCATTCATTATGGTTTTGATAATGCATTGGCTGCAATTATTGCAGTCAGTTTAATTATTTTTTTAACAGCCATACCCATAAGCTATTACGCGGCCAAATACGGTGTGGATATTGACTTGCTCACACGCGGTGCCGGTTTTGGTTACATAGGTTCAACCATCACCTCATTAATCTACGCAACATTTACGTTTATTTTTTTCGCATTGGAAGCGGCGATTATGGCCATGGCTCTGGATTTATTATTTGGAATTCCACTGGCGTTGGGATATTTAATCAGTTCGTTAGTGATAATTCCGATGGTGGTTTACGGCATCACTTTTATCACACGCTTTCAACTTTGGACTCAACCACTCTGGATAATCCTGCAGTTATTGCCATTCATTTTTATTATTTATGCGGATGCCAGTGCAGTCGAAAATTGGACGCAATATGCCGGTACCGTCAACACAGGTGCGAACGAATCCAATCAGCAATCCGGACACAATATTTTATTGTTTGGCGCGGCATCGGCAGTTGTTTTTTCGTTAATCGCACAAATTGGTGAACAAGTTGATTTTTTACGATTTATGCCGCAAGCAAAACCCAATCAACGCTGGCGTTGGTGGGCCGCATTAATTGCCGGTGGGCCAGGTTGGATAGTGATTGGTGCAATTAAAATTTTAGCGGGATCTTTTTTGGCAGTGTTGGCGTTGAGCCATGGTATTCCAGAAACCGAAGCCGCAGATCCCACCCGCATGTATATGATTGCGTTTAGTTACATTGCCAATTCACCGGAAGCCGCTTTATCCGTTGCCGGAATTTTTGTGATTTTGAGTCAAATGAAAATTAATGTGACCAATGCTTATGCGGGTTCAATTGCCTGGTCGAATTTTTTTTCGCGACTCACGCATAGTCATCCCGGTCGTGTGGTCTGGTTAGTATTTAATGTAGCGATTGCTTTGTTGTTAATGGAGTTGGGGGTTTATCGCGCATTGGAACAGACATTGGGATTTTATGGCATTGTTGCTGTGGCCTGGTTGGGTTCATTGGTTGCCGATTTGGTGATCAACAAACCTTTGGGATTAAGCCCAAAACATATCGAATTTAAACGCGCGCATCTTTACGATATTAATCCGGTTGGTTTTGGTTCCATGTTATTGGCATCATTAATCGGCATTATTTGCCATGCGGGAATATTGGGTGACATTGCACAGGCTTTATCACATTTTATTGCATTGACTGCTGCGTTAATTACCGCACCTTTGATCGCTTATTTTACAAAAGGTCGTTATTACCTGGCGCGACCGACAGTGAATTTACAATTGGAAAAGGAAATACATCAACCCACCATTTCCTGTTGTATTTGCGAACATAAATTTGAAGTGGAAGATATGACCCATTGCCCGGCGTATGCGGGTCATATTTGTTCTCTCTGTTGTTCATTGGATGCTCGCTGTCAGGATTACTGTAAGCCCGGTGCAAATTATCGCGAACAGCTATCGACATTTTTTACTTATTTTTTACCGCAATCCATTACCACCAGCCTCAATTCGCGGTTAGGGCATTTTTTAATGTTGGTGATTTTAATTAATGGATTGTCAGCCATTTTGTTGTCATTGATTTATTTTCAAACGCCAATCGATGCTGCCGAAACAGCGGCTTTGCTTGAAGCGACTTTGTGGAAAGTATTTTTTC
>CAMLRJ010000603.1 GCA_946482345.1 uncultured Cellvibrio sp. | reverse complement strand
GACCGCCAAAGGTAAAAGGCGTTTGCGAAATTGCGCAGAGGATATTTTTTTATTTCCATGTTGTGTGCGGGTTGAGGTGTACATCATGTGACTCCGTAAATACTAAAAATGATTTATACAAACAAAAAAACTATTTTTTTTGCCAATAAAACGGCGGAAACTCTTTAACAAGCGACGCATCTTGCAGCCCAGCTATTGCTTCTTGTCGTTGTGCTTCAGCTTCAGGTGATAAAGTAACTTGAACACTGGAATAAATTTGGTCGATTAATTCTCGATAGGGTTTCGGATCGTTCCATTCATCCAATGTGAATTTGGACTCTAGACTTAATGGAGGCCGATGACGGTGGACATCACAAACCAACTGGACTATGTGATGCTTGCTAACTGGAAAACATAAGTAGGATCTAAAATTATCTCCAGTACCCCGAGCCTGCATTTCAAACCTCACACAAGGAATACTCCAGCCTAAATGCGGCTGCCAGTTACTTGGCCCCCACCATATCTGTTTACCATCCAATAAAAATTTATCACCTAAATCATCCGTTATTTTGCTTGCAATAAAATTTTCCAGTGCACGCGGATGAAAAAAATTTAATCCCTCAGTCATATTTAATGGCTTGATTAAGATTCCTGAAAAAAAAATGCCACCACAAACACCCGTAAAGTTGTCACCATAAAAGTCATAAGCACATCTGATTAACTGATAAGTAGATATCGGATAACCGCGTTCTTTCCAATAATTTGCTCCGTACCATTCTTGCAGATCAAAATAACGCGGTACTTTAATAACTTCTCGACTCGCTACTGAGTAACGATTCCTAGGCACTTTGAGTGTTAGTCTCGTACCGCTTAGAGAACAGGAATAACGGGGTGCCCATTTAAAACTAGGGCCTTTGGAACTAATGGGCTCTGTTTGCTCACGCCACTCCCAAGGTAAATTAAACATAATCACAATCTCCTTTTAATATCTTTATAAAGGCGAGGTAACCAAGATTGAACCAAGGTTTTTCCTTTAGATATGGCTTTGGGACCAACAGCCAAGGCAACAGTCAGAGCAGCAGGTAAAGCTACATTCATTAAGGGCATACCTAAACCAACTGCAACACCCAGCCCCAAACCAACTGGCCCAGCCAATTTTGAAGTCTCGTTTACCGTATCGGCAGTCATTTTTAATAAAGTGTGTTTTTTATCTTGCCGAAATCGTCGCCAAGTCGCTGCATAACCACCGAGCAGCCCCGCACCAAACAGCTGACCAGGTACAAGATAATTTCTTGAATGAGAATATCGGGACGTATCAAGCTCTAACTCTCTAGACAATTGCTCTGCCTTGACTAGATTAGTTGAAATACCACTGAAAAATACTTTGTGTTTAGTCCCCTTAAAACTGATTTTTTTGTCTTTTAGTATTTGCATAGCTTGTGTCATAACACCTGAACCATTTCCCTCAGTCACCCACCTAACCATATTTATATTCTTTGCCCTTTCCATTGACATTGCCAACAACAGCGCTGACTCATGCAAAGCTTGCGAAGTCTCCGGGTTATTAGCAGCTTGTAGTTTAGAAGTTTGAATATCGGTTTGCTTTTCAACTGGCGTGAAGTGAAGATCAAATCCTCTAAGAGTTAAATCATCAATATGAACGCTGGATGCTGTCATAGCATCTACACTTTTTTCGATTGCCGTTTCAATGTTCTTATATTGACCTGATACAGCAACCAATCGCCCAGGCTCTTTATTAACCATACCATCAGCCGCAAAATTTTCTTCCCACTGACCTTCATTTGACATTGAAACACAATGCAGCCCAGGCTTTTTTCTTTCTACCTGCGATGTATGGAAACTCGAACTGGCTTCAATTCTATAAATAAAAAACCCAGATGCTTGTTTATGCGCATAGGCAACACAACCAGGCAAAACCAATTTATACACTTTGTAACCGTTGGTTCCTGTTTCCACATGTGTGTACACATTTGGTTTAAATACATTAGATGAAAGTAATGAATTTATTTCATGTACTGCGAGAAGCGCCCAATAATTCCCAGCTCCCCCCAATCTTTTTAAATCGTTATAAGTCGAGCGATATTCTGGTGCTATGCTCACGTAGTGATTCGTGTTACCACTTACAATTGTTAGATCCATAAAAACTCCATGTGTTAAAAATAAAACTCAACTTCAAAAATTATTCCAAATTACTTTCAACCAAAACTGTATTACCAAAACCAAATGTTGGGATTGGATTAATTGAAGATAAACCGCTTGCGGTATATCCCCAATCCACTACTGAACCATCATTTTTTAATGCAGCAAAAGAGAGCTGCCCTGATGCAATTGATTTAACCGCCACCAAAGAGCTAGACACCGTATTAGTATTTCCACCCCAATCAGCATTACCCCAAGCAACTATAGTACCGTCAGTTTTTAATGCAGCAAAAGCTTCACGAGTAGCGGTAATACTTTTCACATTGGTTAATTGATTCGCAACCAAGCTGCTATCGCCTCCAAAACTAGAGTTACCCCAAGTCACCACTGAGCCATTATTTTTCAATGCGGCGAATGCCTCTTCGGTCGCCGTTAGAGCCTTGATATTAACCAAACTAGAGGAAACGACAGAACTGTTAGCAGCACTTCCTCCTCCCCAACTAATCACTGTGTTGTCAGATTTTATTGCCGCAAATGAAATTCCCGTTTTATACCCTGCTACCACTTTTGCTTGCGCTAATTGGCTGCTAATAGCAGTTGTGTCTCCACCGTAGGCACTATTGCCCCAACTT
>CAMLRJ010000602.1 GCA_946482345.1 uncultured Cellvibrio sp. | reverse complement strand
AAATTTTTCCCATGGTTTAATACCGAACGTTATTGGGGTGAACATATTTTGCAATTGCGCGAACAACTGGCCGCTATTAACGAACCACCATTAGTGATTTATTGAAGTTTTTATTTGAATCACGTGATAATGCCCAACCAAATACAGAGGATCCCCTCATGAACGCGACAGCACCGGATTTGATGCTTGATAACCTGTGGCAGACTCTGCGCGAGCAAACTCGCCAACAAGCAGACAATGAACCTGTGCTGGCCAGTTTTTTGTACGCCACCATTTTAAATCACGACACATTGGAAGCCGCGGTCAGTTTTCACCTGGCCACCAAACTCGACAGCCCTGCATTGCCTGCTATGTTAATTCGCGAAGTATTTGATGAAGCTTTTGCGAAAGATAAATCCATAGGCGATGCCTTACGCGCTGATTTAATCGCAGTTAACCAACGCGACTCCGCTTGCTGCTCACTGGTCACACCTCTACTTTATTTCAAAGGCTTTCACGCCTTGCAGTCCTATCGCATTGCGCATTGGTTATGGCAACAAGGTCGCGAATCCATGGCCTTGTTTTTACAAAACCGGATTTCTTCTGTATTCGCCGTAGACATTCACCCTGCCGCCGTCATAGGCAAAGGCATAATGTTCGATCACGCCACCGGCATTGTGATCGGCGAAACCGCCGTCGTTGAAGATGATGTTTCCATCATGCAATCCGTCACTCTCGGCGGCACAGGAAAAGAAGCCGGCGACCGTCATCCCAAAGTTCGCAAAGGTGTTTTGATTGGCGCTGGTGCAAAAATTTTAGGTAATATCGAAATCGGCCACTGCGCACAAATCGGTGCAGGCAGTGTCGTGTTAAAAGAAGTCCCACCCTGCACAACGGTTGCAGGCGTTCCCGCAAAAATAATCGGCAACACCAGCTGCGAAAACCCTGCGTTGGAAATGAATCATTTGTTGGGATGATTTTATAATCAGGAATGTGTAATTTCTTTTTTACACAACAGTTTTGGCACAACAGTCATGTATTAATGTTCTGTACCGGCGTATACCCACATGGGTTCCGTTTTTCCAGCACGCACAAAACCTACCGACTTATAAAACTCAATGGCATCACCATCAGCCGTTAGCATCTGCTGATGAAAGCTCCCGTAAATAGTGTTCATCGCCACCATCATTTTTCTGCCTATACCTTTCCGTTGATATTCAGGATGCACAAGCATATGTGGATAATAAACAACTAAATATCCATCAGAAATAGCATTGGCTATACCAACCAATAAACCTTCAACTCTGGCAGTAACCAGTGTGTGTGAGTTTTTTAAAGCAGATAAAAGTTGTTGCGGTTTTTCAGCAGCCGACCAATTGTTTGCACGATAAAGCTCAATCACTTCACGCTCTTCGATTGCGCCGTTTATTTCTATCTTAATGTCCATAATTAAATCTACATGATCTACTTACATTTATGGTTTTCTGGTACTGGGTGGGACATTTTAAAGTCACACTCTAAAACTCCAAAATATTACGCACACAGATTCAAAACTCAGCGCAAACTATTGAACTTAATTCTTCTGTCACTTCAAATCGTTTCCCGTCAGGATTAATACCGAAAAAATTCCAGTTAAACCGATAAGACTTACCGCGAAGGCATAATGGGTCTTTTGTTACGGCAACGCTATCGATTAATTGCTCTATATCTATCGTATTTGATATCAGAATAATCGTTTCACCATTAAGATGCCCATCTTTGCTTTTTTCGATAGTCATATGATTACAACCTTCACAGGCAAGTATCTCGTATCGAGCACTGACAATAGTTTCTTCCAGTTGAAGTTTTGATGCTACAAATAACCCACTAATGGTTAGAGCAGCAAAGCCTGAGACAATTATTTTAATTTTCATTATTTGATAAGTTAACTCTCGGCATAATTTTTTTCACAGGTTCCCGTGAATTATTGTGACAATTTTAGCTCTTTAATTTCCAAAATAGCTTTTTCATTTGGATATTGAAGCAAGTAGTAGTCTCGCGATGAATTGCCTACCGCAATATTACCTATAGCCATAATATCTAATTGACTGAGGCCGCCGATTACCCATTTGAGATAAACACTTTCACCCGCAGCAAGCGATAAGTTGAGTGTTTCTGGAGTAAAGCCATAAGAACCATCACCGACAACAATTTCATATTTACCGGCAGATAATTCATACACCAGATAGCCGCCGTTTTTTAGATCAGCTTTTGGAACTTGATTTATATAAACTTTGGGAGCAACGCAGCAATTTACAGTTTTTGTTGGCCGATAAATATAAACCACTGCGTTGTCCGGCTTAACTAGAGAGTGCTCCTTGAATTTTGGCCCGGTTGCTGCGCAAGATGTAAGCCACAAAACGGCAAAAACAAAAAATACTTTTTTAACCATGATAACTCCATATTTTATAACGTTGTGATCACCTTCAGAGTAAGTAGCGTGTGCGATAAACTTTGCACAGCGGTATTGCAAAAGCATCACTTACATCATTCTGTATTTTTACTTCAAAATTAGATTCTGGATTGAATTCAAAATAATTCGGTGCGAATACGTATTCATTTTTTGATTAACATTATTGTTTGCTCACTACGCCTCGAAGTTACTGCTAATAACAAGATGCCTCGCCAGTTTTCAGCCAGTCCTCAAGCTTTTTACTGCTTTTATCCCAGAAGCTGTTCATCGTGTGGGTGGTTACTTTGGATTTGATTTTTACCAATAAGCCCAGACTCAGAAGTTGTCAAACTACATCCAGATGCAAGCACAATG
>CAMLRJ010000601.1 GCA_946482345.1 uncultured Cellvibrio sp. | reverse complement strand
ATCAATTTCCGGATTGCGGAAGAAAGGTAATTCAGCACCTACCGAGCGCAAACCAAACGCAATCAACTCAATCAAACCTACACCCAATACCAAGCCCATATAACCTGCAATACTGGTCACCAAAACCGATTCAAATACCAATCCACTGACGATACTAAAAGGTGTTGCGCCCAGCGCTTTACGAATACCAATTTCGCGCGTTCTTTCTTTTACTGTGATGATCATAATATTGCTCACCCCCACAATTCCGGCGAGCAAAGTTCCCAAACCAACAAACCAATTCAATACTGAAATGCCAAAAAATAATCCGTTCACCCGCTCTGCAACTTCTGCCATATTGAAAGACTGAATTGCACGTTTGTCTTCAGGTGATACTTGATGGCGTTTTTGTAAAAGGCTGATGGCATTTTTTTCCACTGCAAAACCATCAGCACCAGCGGCAGGTCGCAACCAAACGGAACCAATGATGTTACTCACACCAAAAATTTTTGAATAAGTGGGATAAGGAATATAAACGCGTTCCGAATCGCGACCATTGTTGCCCTTGTCATAAAATACACCGACAACTTTCATAATCACGCCATTAATTTTGACGTCTTTACCCACGGGATTTTCGCCCTTGCCAAACAAACGTTCGGCAACCACTGAACCCAGCACCGCAATTTTTCGAAATTGCGTATCGTCCAGTGGATTGGGTTTGCGGCCGAAAGTAAAAGGAATGCCATCTTTCACTTTAAAATATTCTTCCGGCACACCGTGCACAGAAAAACTGCCTTGCATTTTTCCGTACACAACACTGACGCCACCGCGTTGCACTTCGTTGGCGATTAACCCTATGCCGGGCACTTGTTTTGGCAATTGATCCAAATCATCTTGCGTTAGCACTATATTGCGACCCAAACCCATGCCTTGATAAGCAACTGAGGTACTGGAGGTATAAATCACAATAAAATCGCGCGCGTCTGTTGAAAAATCATCATAGACACCGTTCTGCATACCTCGCCCTGCACCTAACAACAACACCAACATAAAAATGCCCCAGAAAACACCAAATGCAGTGAGTGCTGTTCGCAATTTATTTTGGCGAAGTGTGTAGAGAATTTCTTGCAAGCTATCCAACATAATCGTCAGCCTTAACTATGAATGGTGTCGGAATGTTTGGCTGGCACAATCAATCCATCTTTCAAAATAATTTGACGCTGGGTTTGATCAGCAATGTCTTGCTCGTGTGTCACAATCACAATGGTGTTACCTTGCTGATGAACCTCTTTCATCAACGACATAATTTCTTGTGTGGTTTGGCTATCCAATGCACCCGTGGGTTCGTCGGCTAAAATCACTTTGGGTTTTGTCACTAACGCACGCGCCATAGCAACGCGTTGTTTTTGTCCGCCGGATAATTCATTGGGCATAAATTTGGCGCGATGTGAAAGGCCGACCATCTCCAAATATTTTTCGGCGCGATAGGTGCGCTCTTTACGACTCACGCCTTGATAATAAAGTGGCAGCGCAACATTTTCGGTAGCGTTTTTAAACGGCAATAAATTGAAGGATTGAAATACAAATCCCAATAATTGATTGCGCATTTTCGCAGCCATTTTTTCGGACAGATTTTTTATTTCATGGCCTGCCAAAAAATAACTACCAGAATCAAAACTATCGAGAATGCCGAGAATGTTGAGTAGTGTTGATTTACCGGAACCGGACGAACCCATAATCGATACCAACTCACCTTCGCGAATGTGCAAATCAATGCCTTTTAATACATGCAGAGGTTGTTCACCTGAGTGATAGTACTTGTGGAGCTGATGTAATTTAATCATGGGTCATCCTAATAAGAGCCATTGACGGGCAATGGCCGATAAAGTCTTGGTCTGCGCAGACTGGTCGCTTTTACAGGCAGACTAATCGCTTTTATAGAGAGTGCCGAGCTTTGTTAACGCTATTTAACGGAATCATGACAGCTGTCATCGAATAACCTTAAGACAGTCATACGGAGAGTTTGGATTCATCTCTGAAAACTATTTTTATGACAGGTAGCCAATTGCATCATGGCTTGACTTGGGGGTCGCGCCTGAAAACAGGCAGCATAGGGGAGGGAGGAATTAAAAAATGGGCATGACGATTTGCTCGTACAATGCCCAAAAAATCAAATGCTATGTGAAATCACCAGGCCGCCCCATAACAAATTACGGTCGGCCGCACCCTGTTTGATTTCGGAGCTATGACCGCGCAACACATAACTCACGCGGTAACCCTGCTTAAACGCAAAGGTGTAACCAATCCAGGCTTCCAATAAAATCGGCCGCAGATCTGATTGATCGTAAGTCACCGCACTATCGCGAAATTGCCCTTGCAAAAATGCGTTGTAGGCTCGCGCTTTAATCGCAAATCCCGCCCAAACGTAATGCTCATCAATATTTTTTGCTTGCGTCAAACTGGAAGATTTTTCGCCGTAACTGGTGAGATCCGGATTAAACGAAGCCCAGGGGCTATGAATTTTTCCACGACGCAGATTCATTCCCCAACTCACTTCGCTGAGGTAACCCACAGACGCCTGCAGCGTGGATTTAATTTCATATTTGTCCGAAAGATCATCCCAATAGTCTTGCCGCGCAATCAAATAACGCCCGGTTAATTCACCCCCCTGACTGATTTGATTATCCCAACCTTGTGGCGTTTCGCTTTGAGTCAGGCTATGGACTTCGCGTTGGAGTTTTCCAACCAGATCGGAACCCAAAACGCCCAGAGTGAGCGTTGATTTCCAAGCGACGTTATCAACAAAAT
>CAMLRJ010000600.1 GCA_946482345.1 uncultured Cellvibrio sp. | reverse complement strand
ACCCACTCAAGATCACGGCTTTATGTATTACCGCAGCTTTGAAGACCTGGATGGCCACCATTGGGAAGTCATGTACATGGATCCAAACCATGTTCAATCCGAATAATTAAAAAGAGATTATATTATGAAATATTTATGCCTGGTTTATTACGATGAAAAAATTATCAACAGCATGACATCTGCAGAATGGGAATCATTAAACAGAGAGTGTGTTGCCTGTGGTGAATCGCTGCGTGCAAGTGGGCATATGATTGGTGGCAACGCATTACATTCCATTGCTACTGCAACCAGCTTACGCGTGCGCGATGGCAAACCCATTATTACCGACGGCCCTTTTGCTGAAACCAAAGAGCAACTCGCCGGTTTTTATATGCTGGATGCGCGCGATTTAAATGAAGCCTTGCAATTGGCTGCAAAAATTCCACCTGCGCGTTTGGGCACTATTGAAGTCAGACCTGTCAGAGAATTGGACCCTGAAAATGATGAACGCTTTCAAATCAAATCCCGATAAACCATTAACACCGGATTTTATAACAGCGGGCCCTTTTACTATTTTGGGTATTTCCGAACATCTGGATGACTGTTCTGCACAAAAAATTCCAAATCTCTGGAATAAATTAATGCAGGATTATTGGAATAAAATTCCAGGCAGTGTGAATGATGTCGGTTATGGATTATGCATAGATCTGGACAAAGGGAACTGCATTTACCTCGCAGGTCGCGAGGTAAATGAAATCCAATCCATACCGGATTTCCTGCAAGTGTTTGTGCTCCCATCACAAACCTATGCTGTTTTTAAACACAGCGAGTCGGTTATGCAAATTCGACAAACCATCAACAACATTTTCAACCAATGGCTACCCTCTTCCGGTTATCAATTAACATCAACTGATAAAAATCGTCTGGTATTTTTTGAACGTTATGGAGAGGAATTTAATCCGGACACGGGCAAAGGTGGTATTGAGATTTGGCTGCCGATTCGATGATGACGTTGTTATTGAAGATTTTAAATCCCCCCTAACCCCCCTTTTTCAAAGTGGGGGACTTGATTGTGCCTAATTTATAATTTGGATAAATTAAAACCATCACCGCTATCAATAGATTTTTAAAAGCCTGTAAAGCATATATAAGTTTCAAATAACTACTGCATCATGAAGAAAACCAATCCAGTTCCCCACTTTGAAAAAGGGGGGTTAGGGGGGATTTAAAAATCTCAATCATTCACCCCTTTCTCTACCACCTGCACTATCTTATTCATTACTTCATCTATTTCATTCAACACCTGTAAATTATCAAACCTCAATACTTGCAGCCCTAAAGATTGCATAACTCTGTCCCGTTCAAGATCATTTTCTTTATTTTCCAACTCATAATGTTGAGAGCCATCCAGTTCAATCACCAGGTTGATCGCAGCACAATAAAAATCTGCAATATAGCCAGCAATTGGTTTTTGTCGATAAAACTGTAAACCTGATATTTGTTTTCTTCGTATGCGAGACCATAGCAGTTGTTCTGCATCAGTCATTTCTGTGCGTAGTTTTCGTGAAAAGGGTTTTAGCGATTTTTTGTAGTTTTGCATGGGAATTCCTTTTTGTAGTTGTGATTTTTGATTGAAGATTTTTAAATCCCCCCTAACCCCCCTTTTTCAAAGTGGGGAACTGGATAGGCGTTCTTTGTGATACCGTAGTTATCTGAGATTTATGTTCTTTATAGGCTTTTAAAAAGCTATTTTTTCAGTGACAATCTTTTTAATTTATCAAACTGTAAATCCGGCACATTCAAGTTCCCCACTTTGAAAAAGGGGGGCTAGGGGGGATTTAAAATCTCAATCACCGCCCCGCTTTCTGCATCACCTCAAGCAGAGATGCTTCTGCGCGTGATAATCCGCAGCGGCGGGCGACTTCTTCGGCGTCCAAGCCCATTTGAAACATTTGCGCGGCCTGGGAGTATGGTTGGAATTCGTCGTCATTATAGACGTCGATTTTTTCGGAGGGTTTGGGGGTATTTTGTAAACGTTTTTCCATTGCTAACAAACGTTGACCCATGCCGACAGAACCGCTGTTGGATGCCGCCAGATCACGCATCAATTTTTGCAAAAGTTTTTCGTTATTCGCCGCTTGTTTACGTGAAGATTTTAAACTGACGACCGCAATAACCAATGCCAGCAAGCTACATGCAAGACTGGCAATCAATGCAATTTCGATTTGGGTCATTAAATGTCTTCCAGTTCGTTCCACTCTTCACTGGTCAGGAGTTTATTCAAGTCAATCAAAATCAACAACTCATTATTTTTGTGACAAACGCCCTGAATGAATTTCGCACTTTCTTCATTGCCTACATTAGGCGCCATTTCAATTTCGGATTGGCGCAAATAAACCACTTCCGCGACACTATCAACCAAAATACCTATTACATGGCGATCTGTTTCAATAATAACGATGCGGGTGTTATCGGTAATTTCACCGCTGGTTAAATTAAAACGATGACGGGTATCTATTACTGTCACCACATTACCGCGCAAATTAATAATACCTAACACATAAGAAGGTGCACCCGGCACGGCTGCAATTTCCGAGTAGCGCAGAACTTCCTGCACCTGCATAACGTTGATGCCGTAAGTTTCACCGTCCAGACGAAAAGTGACCCACTGTAAAATAGGATCATCACTGCCTTTTGCATTAGTCGATGATTTATTTTTGATGACATCAGTGGCCATAAGGAATTCCTCAAATATAAGCGCAAATCAGATCTGACCAGACCGGGAGTTTTTATAACTATAGACAATATT
>CAMLRJ010000599.1 GCA_946482345.1 uncultured Cellvibrio sp. | reverse complement strand
GGAACTATTTCCGGTCTGCCAAAACAGGAATCTCGTCAAATACGATTTACAGTAGATGTGGATTCATTGGTAACCTCAACACATAAACCCCTGCAGAATATTCCTCACAAAATACAATTATCCTGGTATCTCAATCGCTATCAAACACTGCCGCAATTACAAATAGGCGATAAGTGGCAATGGCGAGTTAAATTGCACAAGCCACGCAGTATGGTGAATCCGGGTGGATTTGATTATCAAGCCTGGTTAATTCGGCGTGGTGTGGGCGCAACCGGCTATGTAATACAGGGTGATAATCGAAAAATAACAGAAAATAAAAGTGCTGGTTTTTCTTACTGGATCGATCAACAACGTTACAGATTACAGCGTTGGGTGGTAAATCAAAGTGATTCGCCACATGAAGGTATTTTGGTCGCCTTATTAATTGGCGATAGCACATTGGTTGATAAAAAAGATTGGTTGGCTATGCAGCAAACAGGCACCAATCATTTGATTGCCATTTCCGGCTTGCATGTGGGATTCTTGGCCATTTTCGGATTTTATCTGGGCTTGTTAATAGGGCGTGCCTTGCAATTATTTTCTATTCGTTTTCCTGCGCAATATTTTGCTTATGTCGGTGCTATTAGTTGTGCTGCTTTTTATTCGGCGCTGGCGGGGTTTAACATACCCACAGTGCGAACATTGATTATGCTGTCATTATTTTATTGGATGTGTTTATCGCGACGTGAAACAGGCGTTGTGGATATTTTGTGTTTGGCATTAGCTTGTGTGGTGATAATGGACCCACTTGCCGGATACGATCCCGGATTCTGGTTATCTTTTGGTGCGGTTGCTTTATTGGTTTTGGGATTTTCAGGACGTAAAAATATCAAGCAGGTAGAGCCAAGGCAGATAAAAAAATTACAAAAAACAATTTTCACCTACATAAAATCACAATGGATTATGTTTGCAGGCTTAATGATTCCATTATTAATTCTGGTTAACAGCTTTTCATTGGTTGCGCCGTTAGCCAATGCTATCGCCATACCCATGATTACGTTTTTTGTGGTGCCCTGTTTGTTGTTGGCTGCTGTTGTTGAAAATATTATGCCTGTTTCCGGTCAGTTATTGTTGTCCCTGGCCGAGTGGGGAATCGAGCATTTATTGGTGTTTTTGCGATGGTTATTAAGTACTGCACCTGGAAAGTTGAATCCGGTTATTTCTTTATCGCCATGGATGAGTTTGTGGATTGGTTTTTGTTGTCTGTTAATTCTATTACCGCGAGGATTTTTCTCCCGCCGCTTAAGTTTTGGCGCATTGATTTTATCTTTCACTATTCATTATCTATTACCCAAACCGGATCAACCTGATTTGCGTGTAATGGTTTTGGATGTGGGGCAGGGTACAGCAATAGTAGTGCGTGTTGGTGACAAAACATTGGTCTATGATACAGGCGCTGCTTTTTCAGATAATTTTGATGCAGGCAGTGGAATTATTACGCCTTATCTAAGGTCAGAGGCGATAACGAAAATAGACAAATTGGTTGTCAGTCACAATGATCTTGATCATGCCGGTGGGTTGTCTGGTTTGTTGGAAACTACGCAAGTGGAAGAATTATTATTGGGTCAATATCGACCTGTGTTTGTTCCAACAATTGCTCAGGAAAAAATGTACGCCAAAACAGACAATACAACATCATGCCATCAATCTGCGGATTGGGTCTGGCAGGATGTGAATTTTCATTTTGTTAAATGGCCCTTACGAAAACGAGCCAGTGCAAATAATTATTCTTGCGTACTGTTAATTGATTATCAGGGTCAAAAAATTCTTTTACCAGGCGATCTGGAGAAAGAGGTGGAATCACAATTGTTGGGCATGGGAGCTTTGCCAAAAAATATACAGCTTTTATTGGTGGGTCATCATGGTAGTTTGAGTTCATCTACAGTTGAATTTGTCGAGTTTATAAAACCCGAACAGGTTGTTTATTCTGCCGGATTTCAAAATCGTTACGGGCACCCGCATCCGAAAGTGCGCGCGCGATTTCAAGCGATTAATAGTCAGGAGTTCAACACGGCAACTCATGGCGCTTTGGATTTTCGCTGGAAAGCCGGGCAAGCTTTACCGGTTGTGGCCTACAGGCAAGGCTATAAACGTTATTGGTTTGATCATGCGATTGATGAATAGTCCGCAGATAGACAATCTTGCGTTGTGTACCAAAATAACTACCCATACAATGCGAGTCCGGGTCTTTTGGGGTAGTCGTCTCCTGACTCGATCATGATTAATTGTGTTTCGTAATATTCAGTCTGAGGATCAAAGTGTGATTGCGATAATTATTTCCGGCGGTTGGTTAATGTTGCCCATAATTCTCTGTTCCCTGGTGGTATTGGCAGTGAGCATCGAACGTTTCTGGACGCTGAATTCAAACAAAATTGCACCAAGAACATTGTTGGCACAGGTGTGGAGTTGGTTGAAGAATAATCAAATGGATGCAGCCAAATTACGCGAACTTAAACAATCTTCTCCCTTGGGTTCTATTCTTGCGGCAGGTTTGAGTAATTCCAAACAAGGCCGTGAAGTCATGAAAGATTCCATACAGGAAGCGGCGAATAAAGTGATTCACGATTTGGAAAAATACATCAGTTTGCTGGGCACTATTGCCAATATCGCACCGCTGCTGGGACTGTTGGGTACTGTGTTCGGTATGATTCAAACATTCAACGCCATTATGATTCAAGGATCTGGCAATACCGGTGCATTGGCCGGTGGTATTTCAGTTGCATTGATTACCACTGCAGCAGGATTGATTG
>CAMLRJ010000598.1 GCA_946482345.1 uncultured Cellvibrio sp. | reverse complement strand
ATGCTACGCCGCCTTTGCAATAGGCTTCGCGACGATTTTTTTGTAAAAAATCATACACTGCATTTGAGTGAGGTTTATACATCCCATCATAATTGACGTACTGACCCAGCATGGCACTGCCAATATCCAGCGTAGTGAAATGCAAGCTCAACAATAGAGCGCCCTTCTCTTCTGCTTGTGCCTGCTGAATATATTCAAGCCCTGAAATGCTGAATAATTTTCTAAGCCTCCATTTCGGCCAGAACCAGGCAATTCCCGTTTCAAACACCGTCATAGCGGTTGAAAATAAATTATCGCGCAATAATTTTTCACGCTGCGTATCGGTTAAATCAGGGAAGCATAAACTTATATTGGTTTTGGCTTGATGCACACGTTTTTTATTCAACCGCAATAAAGGACTCAACAATTTAGCCAGTAGATATTGAATTTTGTAAGGCAGTTGCGAGAGAACAATCCAGACCAGCAACATCATCCATGAAGGCCAATGTTGAGGTTTGAGCAGCGCATAAGAAAAATGTGGAGACGCCATAATTAGCTCTTTATCGATTTAGCTTTGTTCTGATTTGGAATGAAAATGGATCAAGCGCTGATCTTTTTCTTGCCATATCTGATTCACCCAAATTTGAAAATTCTGGCGAAAAATTTCATCTTCCGCATAATCACCAATTAAATCAGCCGTGATAGGTAATTGTCGAAGATGCAGGTGAATTTTTTTCACACCGCCACTCGCATATTGCCAATAAGTCGGAATTTTTTCCGGATAAAAAATGGTGACATCCAACAATTGTTTTAATTGTCCATTCATTGCAGACAGCGCAAACGATACACCCCCAGCCTTGGGCATAAGCAAATAACGATAGACTGACTGCTGTTGATCATGCTTGATTTTGGTAAACCGGGTACCTTCCATAAAATTAATAATAGTGACCGGATTATGGCGAAATACTTCGCAGGATTTTCGTGTCTGCTCTATATCCTTACCTTTTAGTTCAGGATGTTTTTCAAGTTGCGCTTTGCTGTATCGACGCATAAAAGGAAAATCCAGGGCCCAAAAACAAAACCCCATAAAAGGTATATACAGCAGTGATTGTTTCAAAAAAAACTTAATGTAAGGAATACGGCCATTAAACAAACGCAAGATCACTAAAATATCCACCCAGGATTGATGATTACATACCATTAAATACCATTGTTCCAACGAAAGATCATCCAAACCCTGGGTTTCAATTTGCGTAGGCAACAATAGATCTTGCTGCCAATTATTAAACGACATCCATTGGCTTGCACACCAATCCAGTGCCTTATGAATTTGTTTTTGCGAAGCGTCGAATGGAATCAGTAATTTTAAAATAGCTAAAATAAAAAGAGGAAAAAACACTATCACTACCGTGATAGAAAAAAGAAATGTCACCAGAACTGCTTTGAGATGTTTGATCACTGGATTGATCTCAATGATTGGAATTTCTTGACTGTCCCTCCCCCTGGAAAGGGGGGAGGCTGGGAGGGGGTCATCAAAAATTCGTTTTCACTAAAGGGCTGGTTTCTGCATCATAATCAACACCTTTGATACCAAAACCAAATAAACGCAAAAATTCTTCTTTGTAGCCTTTGAAATCGGTCAGCTCAAATAAATTTTCTTCAGTCACTTGCGGCCAGATGGCTTCCACTTTGGATTGAACTTCACGACTCAATTCCAATTCATCAACACGGAAACGGGATGAATCATCAATACGCGGATTGGCAGAATACAAACACTCTTTGAATAAGCGTTGAATCTGTTCAATACAACCTTCGTGTGTGCCGCCCTCTTTCATCACTTTAAATAAAATTGCCAAATACAAAGGCATAATAGGAATAGCAGAGCTGGCTTGTGTGACAACGGCTTTTAGTACGGCCACATTTGCAGAACCATTTAACGATTTCATTTTATTGTTCAGTGCTTTTGCTGCACGATCCAAATCTTCTTTGGCTTTACCTATAGTGGCTTTGCCATAAATAGGCCAGGTTAATTTGTCGCCGAGATAAGTGTAAGCCACTGTTTTGCAACCCTGGGATAAAACACCCGCCGCTTGCAATGCATCAATCCATAATTCCCAATCTTCACCGCCCATGACTTTTACGGTTTGGGCAATTTCCTGTTCATTAGCAGGCTCTATCGATACTTCGGAAATTTTTAAGGTATCGGTATTTAAATTTTTAGAGGTGTAAACCTGATTAATAGGTTTCAGTACAGATGAATAAACTTCACCGGTTTTAGGATCAGTACGACGCGGTGACGCCAAACTGTAAATGATCAAATCAATCTGACCCAGTCCTTTTTTGATTTCATCAATCACTTGTTGTTTGCAGCCATCCGAAAATGCATCGCCATTAATAGTGTGCGCATAAAGTCCGGCAGCAGCAGCGGCATCATGAAAGGCAGAAGTATTGTAATAACCTGCTGTTGCACATCTGTCTTCCGTCGGCGGTTTTTCAAAACACACACCCAGAGTATCCGCCCCGCCACCAAATGCTGCGGTGATTCTTGACGCCAAACCAAAACCGGTTGAGCAACCCAACACCAATACTTTTTTTGGAGCCTTCTCTACTGCCCCTTTGGTTTTGGTGAAAGCAATTTGCTCCTGAACATTGGCAGCACAGCCCTGAGGGTGAGCATTGGTGCAAATAAATCCGCGAACTTTTGGCTTAATAATCATTGACTTACCCTAGTTTACCAGTGGAGGAATGAATAAAGGCGGCCATTATAATGTGATGCAGCAGATAAATCAGCGTTTTGGTCTTTTTATTCCGGGCAAAG
>CAMLRJ010000597.1 GCA_946482345.1 uncultured Cellvibrio sp. | reverse complement strand
AAAGGAATATTTTTATCCCGAGGACACACAATGGACAATTGCGGGGCAAAAGTCTTCTTCACAAAAAGCGATAAAATTACAACATCAGGACGATTGGCAATCTAAAAGTGCCTGGGATTTTTATCGGAAAGATAATGCTGCAATCAAAAATGTCACGATTAATCTGGGTGATCAGATTTATGGCGATAAAATCAGGGTTCTGGGCAAGAACAAACACCATGATTCCTGGAAGCTGGTTTATGAAGGCATCTGGTTTAATACCAAAGTGGGTGATCGCTGGTTTTCGTCGAATAAACTGTTTTCACTTCATCAGGATTTCACAGAGCTTCGCCTGGAGTTTGCAACCGAATTAAAACCTGATTTAACACCGGAATTGGTGTTTCATCTGGATTCAAAATATGTTCAATTTATTGGCAATCAGACCTCACCTTATCGTTTGGTCGTGGAGCGTGACAGCAATGCTGATGCCCAGGTTCGTATATTCAATAGTTTGATTAATAATCAATCAGTTAATTGGGTCAACCATAAATGGGCTTTTCTGAATCCCCAATATCATGAAGTAAAGGCTGGGATTTCGTGGAAATCTATTCTGTTTTGGAGTTTCTTGCTGGTTGCCGTCGGTTTGTTGGGGTGGATGGCAACAAAATTAATCAGGCAAATGAACACCCCTTCGAATTAATGGTCAGATTCGGGTCAACAGGCAAGCCAATACAAAAAATGACTGTTTTTGTTTCAGCGAGCGATTTAACATGTCGCCAATTAAAAATTATCACTAAGAAGGTTGATTTCATGAGTGCGTTTTCCCGCTTTTCCCGCAATTTCATTGGTTCATCATTTGTATTCGTTTCGAGCTTTTTTGTCGCTGCACAAAGCCACTCCACTACAGTTCAATTTCAAACTGTTATGGGCAATATTGAAGTGAATCTTTTTGATAAAACCACACCTGAAACCGTCAAAAACTTTTTAACCTACGTGCAAGCCTATGCTTACACAAATACCGTCATTCATAGGTCCGTTAAAGATTTTGCAATTATTCAGGGGGGTGGTTTGACTTACAATGACTTCCTGCCACTGCAGCCAATAGAGCGCAATAGAAGCGTTGTGAATGAACCGGTTTATTCCAATGTGCGTGGCACAATTGCTATGGCAAAACAAAAAAAACAGCCAAACAGTGCAACCAGCGAATGGTTTTTTAATTTGGCCGACAACTCTGCAAGTTTTGATCAGAATATTGAGAATAGCCAGGGTTACACCGTATTTGGTCAAGTTACCGAAGCCAGTTTGCCCGTGCTGGATGCAATTGCTGCAGTGAATACTTTTATTATGGGAAATAATTACACTCATTTCCCACTGCGTAATTACACAACGGATGATTATCGAAATGATCGGCCTGTTGATGAAACCAATCTGGTATTGATCACCAATATTGTTGTATTGAATGCCAGTCCCGATACGGCAGACGGTTTGAATCCGCCTAAAAATACACTCTTGAAATTGGATTCCACTACGGATGATTCTGGTGGCGGGAGTTTGGGCATAATCGAATTACTTTTATTGTTGATCCTGATGTATAGTGCAAGAAATCGTTTTTTACCCGGTGGCAGAAAATAATACGAGGCCTGAATGATTACTTATCTTTATTGGTTTGCTGTTTTTGCGGTCGCTGCTTTTGTGTTTTGGGGTGTTGGTAAATATGTCCGCTGGAAATATGGTTTTGTTGCTGCACTGATAGTGGTAGTGATTGGCTGGCTGGCTTATGTTTTTCATTATGAAAATGTTTTTGTTAAAAACTGGGGCGGCATAATGACCATTGAGGTTCCCCCAGGTCAGGTGCACATTCATACTACGTGGAAAGATGACAACATGTGGGTTGAAAATTATGATCCTGCAAAAAATGAGTGTTACTTTACGGAATACTCAAAAGGAAATCTGTTGGAAGGCAAGGTAATTATTAAAAACTGTAATCCCATACTGACTCCTGCGGCAAAACCTTAAAATTAAATTTTTAGATTATTTTTCGCTATTGGCGCAGCATTCCTTTCCAAATTTCAAAAGCCGTCTAGCCTTATAACAAGAGAATGAATTTTCTTCTTGTTGTAGGCTGGAGGTTGTGATGAGAGCTATAACCCAATTCAGGCTGTTAATTCTTTTCGGGGCATTAGCTCTATCCATTAATTCTGCTTCTGCTGCAGTGACCGTCAAGGGTAATCATTGCAGCGATATTCAAAAAGCCATTAACAAACTACCGACATCGGGTGGTGAGGTGCTTATCCCATCGGGTGTTTATACCTGTGAATCACCGATTGTAATGGACAAAAATAATCTGGTGTTAAGAGGTGAGGGCAGTTCAACGGTTTTGCGTTTGGGTGATCAGGTGAATGCGCCGGTATTGGTTATGGGTAAAACGGAAAATGTTCCCCAATCAGCGACCAAAAATATTAAAGTCAGCCACCTGATGATTGATGGTAATCGCGAAAATCAAACACGCGAATGTATGGGTGGCGAATGCAGCGATCAATTTCCTTTGCGTAATAATGGTATTTCGATGCGTCGTTGTGTGGACTGCACTGTTGAGTCTGTGATTGTGCACAGTGCCATTTCCGGTGGTTTGGTTACCGAGTTGGGATGCAGGCGTTTAACCATCCGTGATTACACTTCTTACAACAATGAATTTGATGGTTTGGCCGGTTATGAAACTGAAGACAGCACATTCAGCGGCATTAATCTTTTCGATAACAAGGCCGCAGGTATTTCCACCGATATTAAATTCAACAACAACAAATTTTATGATGTGACTAT
>CAMLRJ010000596.1 GCA_946482345.1 uncultured Cellvibrio sp. | reverse complement strand
GTGGACGTTTATATTCTTCGATATAAATTAATTTGGTTGAAAAAATACCGCGAATATTGGTAATTTTTTCATAAGCGGCATCGCTAATCTTATGTGCAATATCACGAAGGTTGGCCTCTGTACCATTCACTGATGCCAATGGTGTAACTCGCTTTTCACGCACCACATCAAACAATTCATAGTTGGCGTAATAACGCCCTTCCTGAAAGGTTAACGTGCCTATTAGCAGATATTCTGCACCCAGTATTTTCCAATCGCGATAATGAATTTCCGATTCATTACGTGGAAGTGCAAGCATACGCTCAGGCGCTATAGCTTCAAACTGCCCGGAAAAACGAAAATCGCTACGCATAATAGCTGCAATATCTTCTGGTATCCGCCCGCCATTCCAAGCAAAAGGCACTACAGCAATTTTAATAGGATTCTGCACAGTTTGAGTGACGATAACATTGTTCAATTGTGCATACGAAAATGTAACGTATACCAATAATAGAAAGGAAATTATATATCTCACAGTCGTAGGCCCTTAGGATCAAAAGTAAACGTAAAATGACGAAAATGTTTGTTAAACAAATCTATCGGCATATTTTTAATTTCAGTAAAACGTTCGACACGACGAATTGCTTGTTCGGCTGCCATATCAAACGCTTGATTGCCACTTGACTTAACCAGTCTTACACCTGTGACTTGACCATTTGGCAACATATCTATTTCAAAAACACTGACCATACCTAAACGAGCAGAAGGCGGGGCATTAAAATTTTCTCCAACGCGTTTTGCCAACAGCTCATTGTAACTCATCACATTCGCATCATCAGCTGAATCAGCCATGTGCTTCTCTTCTTTCTGCAATGCAGCTTCCTGTCTGCGCTTTTCTTCCTGCGCTTCCTGCTCACGTTTCTTTTTCAATTCAGCTTCAGCTTTTTGTTTCTCCGCTTCGGCTTTTTTCTTTTGTTCTGCTTCGGCTTTGGCTTTTGCAGCCTTCGCCTGCTCATCCTTTTTCTTTTGCTCTTTTAGTTTTTCAGCTTTATCAGCTGCTTCTTTTGCTGCTTGATCTTTCTTTTTTTGCTCTTGAGCCTCGGCTTCCTTTTTCTTTTGCTCTTGCTGTTTTTTCAGGTTCTTCAAATCTTCAAAATTTTTGGCATCCAGATTTTGTTCTTTGATTTGTTGCGGTTTGGCAACAGCCTTGGGAGTTAAATCCACCAAAGTTGCCATCACAAAATGCTGGGGATGATTATCTTCTTTCTTGTTTTTCAAAAAGTCCCAATTGATTAAAAACACAATCAAAAGTGCAATGTGCAACAGCACACTGATCATAACCGGAATTGAAAAACGACTTTCGTTCATTATCGCTACTTAAGCTCTAAAGACAGATTATTTACGCGGAGGTTCAGTAATCAAACCCACCGATGGTGCCCCGGAAATTTTCAGCTCCGCCATTAATTCCACTACCGATCCATACTGTACCCGCCTGTCCGCCTGCACAAACACCAAAGTATTGGGTTTTTCAGCCAGAATTTTTGAAACTATGGATTTAATTTCAGTTAACGGGCGCGGCTTTTCCGGATCACCTGCAAATTCAATGTAATAACTGCCATCTTGTTTGATCGAGACAGTAATAGGTTCATCTTCTTTGGTGTCTACCGGATCTGCCGCTGCTTTTGGCAACTCAACTTTAATACCTTGCGTCATCATAGGTGCTGCAATCATAAATACAATCAACAACACCAGCATCACATCAATCATGGGAACCACGTTGATTTCTGCTTTCAATTTCTTTTTGATTTTGGGGCCAAATCCCGACATAAAAAACCTGTGTAATTATTTACTATGGACTTGACGATGCAAAATTGCCGAAAATTCTTCAGCAAATGTTTGATAATTACTGAGCAAGGCTTCTGCACGCGCAGAAAACTTGTTGTATGCGAGAACGGCTGGAATTGCTGCAAATAAACCAATCGCCGTTGCAATCAAAGCCTCTGCAATTCCAGGCGCAACAGTGGCCAAGGTTGTTTGATGAACATTTGAAAGTCCAAGAAAAGATTGCATGATCCCCCATACAGTTCCAAACAAACCCACATAGGGACTAACCGATGCCACACTTGCAAGAAATGGTAAATTTTCTTCCAATTTTTCTTCTTCTCTCGCCAAAGCGACACGCATCGCACGTTGGCATCCTTCCATCACCGCATCGGGATCAGCACCGGCTTGTTGACGTAAACGAGTAAATTCTTTAAAGCCCGCACGAAAAATATTTTCGATCCCTTCTGCATATTCATTGCGTCCGTTACCTTGTCGATACAATTGATTCAGATCTATACCTGACCAAAATTGTTTTTCGAAAGAGGTGAATGCTTCTTTAGCGCGACGCTGATAACTTGAACGCTGAAAAATCATTGCCCAGGAAATCACTGATGCAATTACCAAACTCAACATGACAAGCTGCACCACCAAACTGGCATTGACCACCAGATGCCAAATCGACAAAGTATTATCAGTAACCGGCATAGATTCCAACTCTCAAATTAATTAACAAATTGTTGCAATTGGGCGTAGATAGGGGCAGGTAATGCAGATGGCCGCATATTTTTAGCATCAACACAAGCAACTCTGACCAAACCTGTACACAATAATTCCTCACCGCGCAAAACCTCTTGTTGAAACTCAACATAAGTTCGAGCCAATTTAGTGATTCCCGTAGTGGCTTGCAGCTCATCATCCAAACGCGCGGGACGTCGATAATTGATTTCTGCTGCATGAACAACCAATAACAATCCGCCCTCTAAAATGGCGGCCTTATGA